>DUEF01000393.1 GCA_011176555.1 Caldilineae bacterium | reverse complement strand
ACAACGGCGCAGAAGCCTAAAAAGAGCCGCTTTCGAAACGCACTCGCTTTCTGGTTGATCCTGCCAACCATCGTCGTTCTGCTCATCGTCCAGGTCTATCCCGCCCTGTACACGGTTTGGCTGAGCTTGCAAGAAAGAGAGCCAAAAGGCTGGAATTTTGTAGGCGCCGAGAACTTCATACGGCTCACACATCTCAGCCTGTTCAAAGAAAGCGTCGGCCACACCATCGTCTTTCTTGTGGGTTATGCGGGTTTGACAATGATCGCCGGGTTCTTCATCGCCCTCTTGCTCAACCGCAAGCTACGCTTATCCGGCTTTTACATCACCCTCCTCTTCATTCCCTGGATCATCGCCGACATCATCGCCGGGCTCGTGTTCCGCCTCCTGGTGATTCCCGACTATGGCCTGCTCTCGGGCATCCTGCAAAACCCGAACATCTTTCCGCCCAAAGGCCTGTCGGTGCTGACAGCCGTGCCACCGCAATCCTGGCTCGGCGATTTTCCCTTCCCGCCCGCCCCGGCCATGATCCTCCTGATCCTGGCATCCTCCTGGCGAGCGCTGCCCTTCATCACCCTGCTCTTGCTGGCGGCCATGCAAACAGTCCCGCTGGAGATCATCGAAAGCAGCCGCATCGACGGGGCCAGCGGCTGGCAGATCACCCGCTACATCATGGTTCCGCTGATGCTGCCGACCATGGTGGTAGCGCTCTTCAGCCTCACCCTCAGCGGCATGAACGGCGTGGGCATGGTCTTTAGCCTCACAGGCGGCGGGCCGGGCACATCCACAGAGGTCTTGAGCTACATGCTCTACACGATCGGCTGGAATCAACTACGCTTTGGTCGCGCCGCAGCCCTGGCGCTGATGATCGCCGTCGTCAACTGGCTGTTGATCTCCGGCACCTTACGCCTGACCCGCTTGGAGGAAAGGAGTAGATGACATGCCGAAACTAACGACGCCCTCCCGACGCAGTTGGGAAAGCCTGTTGGTCAATGGCATCATCGTTCTGATCCTGCTCTTTGCGATGCTGCCCATCGCCACCACCATCCTCATTTCCTTCAAACAAGAAGCGGATGTCACCCGCAAACCGCCGGTCATCTTCCCCTGCGACACCCCCACCAGCGCCTTCGATCTCGGCGCTTGCCGCTGGTCATCCGAGGGCTACTACCGCGTGATCGCCCCCAAACCCTCCGAGACCTCGCCCCTCGGCTGGGCGCTCACCGGCAACATGCTCCGCATCTACCTGCCCAACACGCTGCTGTACGCCACGGCGACAGCCTTTTTGGTCGTCCTGCTGTCGGGAATGGCGGGCTACGCCTTCTCGCGCTACCGCTTTCGAGGCCACACCGCCCTGATGACGGCCATCCTCGCCATCACGGGCGTGCCCCTGCTCACCAACCTGCTGGCGCTCTACCAAATGGGCATCGTCTTGCGCAAATCACCGCTGCCCTTCTGGGATGACCGCATCTTCATCGTCCTGGTGTACATCGGCTTCTTCCTGCCGCTCAGCGTGTGGATCGCCAAAGGCTTTTTCGACGCCATCCCCCGCGAACTGGAAGAGGCCGCGCTGATCGACGGTTGCACGCCCATCGGCGCCCTGATGCGCATCATCATGCCCCTGGCCATGCCGGGCATGACCGCGGTCTTCCTGCTCACATTCGTCAATGTCTGGAATGAATTCATCGCCGGTTACTTGCTCATTGCCAAAAACGAACACAAACCGGCCATGTTCGGTCTCTATGACTTCCTGGGCCAGAATATCATCAACGTGCAGGTGATCGCCGCCGCCTGTATCTTGATCGCCTCGCCCATGGTCATCCTTTTCCTGTTCACCCGCCGCACCTTCTTCCGGGCGATGGTCGAGGGGGCGGTGAAAGGATAGAGGAAGGAAGGCGCCACCACAACCGCAAAAAGGAGTCCCCACCATGCCCCAACGCATGGCCCTGTACATGCAGGACAAACACCCCATCCAGTACGAAATCGAGATGGTGAAGTACGCTGAGGAGAAAGGCTTCTCCGAAATCTGGCAGGCGGATACGAGATTGGCCCGAGACGCCGTGGTGATGATGAGCGCCTTCCTGGCCGAGACCAAACGCATGCGCTTCGGCTCGGGCGTGCTGCCGATCTGGACTCGCAATCCCGCGATTATCGCCGCCACCTGGAGCACGATGTGGGAACTGGCCGGGAAGACAGCGGATGGCCGGGGCCGGGTGATGCTGGGGTTAGGAGCCTGGTGGGAGCCCATCGCCTCCCGCGTGGGCGTCGAGCGCCGCAAACCGCTCACGGCCATGCGCGAGAACGTCGAGGCCATCCGCCAACTGTTCACGATGGAGGAAGTCACCTACCACGGCGAGTTCGTGCATCTCGATCAGGTGAAACTGGATGTGGCCTTTGGCGACGCCTCCCCGCGCGACATCCCCATCTACATCGGCGCCACCGGCCCCAAGATGCTGGAATTGTCGGGCGAAATCTGCGATGGCGTCGTCTTGAACTATGTGGTGTCCGTCGATTACATCCGCCGGGCGGTGGAGCGGGTGCGCACCGGCGCTGAGCGAGCCGGTAAAACGCTCGACCAGGTGGATCGCCCCGAACTGCTGGTCTGCTGCCTCTCGGATGACGATCCCAAAGCGGCGATGATGGCGGGCAAGATGCTGGTGAGCTATTATCTCGGCACCGAACCGCACATCATGAAAGCCAGCAACGTGGACGAAGACCTGATCCGCAAAGTGCAGGAGTTCGTGGGCTGGCCCGCCACCGAAGAGGATTACCGCCGCGCCGCCGTCCTCATCCCCGACGATGTCGTCCGTGACCTCATGGCCGTGGGCACGACTCGCCAATGCCAGGACAAAGTGGCCGAATACATCGACGCCGGCGTCACCTGCCCCATCCTCTACCCGATGATGGACGATATGAAACCGGTGATCGATGCGTTCTCGAATTGGACGCCGTGATGGGCGCCTACACGGCGTCCCCGCCGTCGTCAAGACCGCCAAGCGCAACAAGCCTTCCCGCAGAAGAAATGATCATCTCAAAGTGACGACATCTTCGTGGGAAATTCATGATTATGGGGTACAATGATGGAGTAAGTGGCAATGTGCGTCATTCCGTGCGTTTCCGTTTGCAAATGTTCTGTGGGCGAATGAAGCCGTGATATTGCACACCAGCGATGGCGACGAAAGCTGGCAAGAGCAATTGAGCGGCGAAGGTGACATATGGTCTCTAGATCAAGTACAATTCATCGATGCTAACATTGGCTGGGCCGTCGACTACTGGAATTATTTTCTGCGCACCACCGACGGCGGGGCCAATTGGGACGTGATTCAATCAGCGCCGCCCGGGCCCTTCTTCTTTCTGGACGCCAACATCGGATGGATGGCCAGGGGAGGGGATGGCGTCTACCATACAATCGACGGTGGCGTGACCTGGACTGAATCAGACTATTTGGCGACAACCATATTTAATTCCATCTGGTTTGCCGATACCCAACATGGATGGATGACGGGACGCGAGCGCTTGGATGACGATCACGACAGAGGCGTCATCTTCGCCACAACCAACGGAGGATTGACCTGGACAAAGCAACATCAAACTGGCGGCTTAGCCCCTCGCGACGGTCTGTTCGATGCTGTCTTCAAGGATGCCTCCAGCGGTTGGGCGGTTGGCTCAGGAGGGAGGATCGTAAGCACGACGAATGGTGGGGCCAGTTGGATACCGCAGGACAGCGGCATGACTGCGGATTTTCGGTCGATACAGACAGCCGGTGACACTACGCCCACGCCTACGCCTACACACACGCCCATCCCCACCCACGCGCTGTGGTTGCCGTTGATGCGCCGTCAGTAAACAGCAAAACACTATCTCACCAACCAAAACAGCAGGTCTAACCCAACCTGTTGTTTTCGTATCCACCCTCATCGGTGCTATCATTGTTCATCGCAGCCAACTATTCTTCCCGGAGCTTCCCGCCATGACGCCTTCCCACGCCAGCGATCCCCTCATCCTCGTCATCGATCTGGGCACGACGGCCTGCAAGGTGGGGCTGGTGACGCCCAATGGCCGGGTGGTGGCCTACATGAACGAAGCGGACGCCACACCCACCCATTTCGGGCCGGGCGGCAAGGCGGAGCAGAGCACTGACGATTGGTGGGCGGTCATCACCCGCAACGTGCGCCGCGTCTTCGCGGAGAGCGGCATCGCCAAAGACCGCATCGCCGGGGTCGGGGTCAGCACCCACTGGTCGGGCACAGTGGCGGTGGACGGAGATGGCCAGGCGCTGGGCAACGCCATCATCTGGATGGACAGCCGGGGCGCGCCGTATGTCGAGCAAATCACCGACGGCTTCCCCAAAGTCGAAGGCTATGGCCTGCGCAAGTTGATCACCTGGCTGCGGCTCACCGGGGGCATGCCCACCCGCGGCGGCAAAGACAGCATCGCCCACATCCTCTACCTGAGGGATCAGGAGCCGGAGCGCTACCGGGCCGCGGCCAAGTTTCTCGAACCGAAAGATTATGTCAATCTCAGACTGACGGGCAAGGTCGCCACCGATTACGCCACCATCACCTTGCACTGGCTCACCGACAACCGGGACATCGACAACATCGCCTACCACCCCACCCTGTTGAAGTGGACGGGCGTCGAGCGGCAGAAACTGCCCGACATTCTGCCTACCACCAGCATTCTGGGGCCGCTGCTGCCTGGCCCGGCCGCGGAACTGGACATCCCCGCCGGCATCCCCGTGGCCATGGGCGCGCCCGATGTCCACGCCCCGGTTCTGGGCTCGGGCGCAGTCAACGATTTCGAGCCGCATGTCTACGTGGGGACTTCCTCCTGGTTCAGTTGCCATGTGCCCTTCAAGAAAACCGACATCTTCCACAACATGGCCGCGCTGCCCTCTTCGGTTCCGGGCCGCTATTTCGTGGTCAACGAGCAGGAAACCGCGGGCGTTTCCCTCACCTTCCTGCGCAACAACGTCTT
>DUEF01000392.1 GCA_011176555.1 Caldilineae bacterium | reverse complement strand
GCCACCAACAACAGCGACGCTCTGGCCTCGTTCAGCAGCCGCGGCCCTGTCGTCTACACAGGCGAAACGATGATCAAGCCGGATGTGGCCGCGCCCGGTGTTTCCGTGCGTTCCAGTTATCCTCCCAATCGTTACGGCAACAGTCAGGGCACGAGCATGGCCTCGCCCCATGCCGCCGCGGTCATCGCCCTGCTTTTGGATGCTGCACCCGGCCTGCGCGGTGACACCGACCTGATCAAAGCCATCGTGCAGCGCACGTCCAATGCCGTGGTTGATTTAGGTTGTGGCGGCGAAGCCGACGGCATTCCCAACAACCGTTTCGGCTGGGGCATCGTCAATGCCCGCCGGGCCATCGAATCGCTGTCGCAGCAGGCCACGCTGGCCGGGCGAGTGACCGAGAGTCGGGGGCAACCGCTGGCGGACGCTCAGGTGACAATCTACGACTACAAGGACCAAGCAGTCGGCTCGGCCACCACCAACGCCGCCGGCGAATATGATTTGTCTCTGCCGTGGGGCAGTTATCGCGTCGAAGGCGTCAAGGCGGGATACAGGCCGGAAACGGTGACCCCAATCCATCTGGTCGGGGGAGAAATCACCAACCAAGACCTTTCTCTGGAATCAGAACTGTTTTTCGTTCCGCTGATCTTGCACTGAAGCGTCGGCTTCAGTTACAGCGGAAACAGGATCGGAACAACGATCAATGTCGCCACCAGGATCAAGATCTGTAGCGGGATGCCCAGCTTGGAGAAATCACCGAAGCGGTAGTTGCCCGGCCCCAGCACCAAGGTGTTGACAGGCGAAGCGATGGGGGTGGCGAAAGCGGTCGAGGCGGCGATGGCCACCGTCATCATGAAGGTGTAGGGCGACACGCCCAGGGTGATGGCCGACTGAAAAGCGATGGGGGCGATGAGCACCGTGGTGGCGGTGTTGGAGACGACCTGACTGAGCACAGAGGTGAGAACGAATAGCCCCGCCATCAGCACAAGCGGCCCCCTGCCGCCCAAGTTATCGATGAGGACCGTGGAGATGGCGGTGACGCCGCCCGTTTTCTCCAAAGCCGTGGCCATGGGCAGCATGGCGGCGATGAGGATGATACTCTCCCAGTTCATGGACGCATAGGCGTCCTCCATCGACAAGCAGCCGACCAGCACCATCGCCACCGCCGCCAACAACACGGCGGTGACCGCGGGCAAGACCTGAAATGTCATCAGCAACATCATCCCCAGCATGATGGCGATGGCGTAGGGCGCTTTGTTGGTGGCGTGCCTGGCTTCGAGCATCTCGCGGGGCTGCCCCACCACCAGGAAGTTGCGCCGCTCGTTGGTCAGCAGGCTGATTTTGTCCCAGGTGCCCTGCACGAGCATGGTGTCGCCAAAGCGTAGCTTTGTGTCGCGCAAATCGGACTGGATAGCGGATCCTCGGCGCATGATCGCCAACACCGTGACATGGTACTTGTCGCGAAAGCGCGCTTCGCTCAATGTCCGGCCCACCAGGCGGGAGCGCGGGGTGATGATCACTTCGACCAGCCCCAATTCCTTGGAGATGAAACGCCCGCCCAGCTCTTCCGGCGGACGGATGCCCAGCGATTGTTCCCGCGCCAGGCGAGTGACGTCCTCGATGCGTCCCTCCACGCGCAGGATGTCATGCGCCTCGATGGCTGTGTCAGGCTCCACCGGCCGGGGTTCAGTAGGCAGGTCGAGATCAGATGGCCAGGACTGTATCTCGAGCACTTGCACATCGTACCGGCCCGGCAGATCGATCTCGGCCAGCGTTTTGCCCTCCAGCGGCGAATTACGGCGCACGCGCAACCGGTAGACGTTGTCGGTCAGGCCGTAGGAAGCCGCCAATTCATCCAGGGTGGGGGCGTCTTCATCCTGCGCCGTGGGCGAACTGCTGGGCGCGCGGTCAACCAGCAGCCGCCGTCCCAAAAACGCCATGAAAACGACGGTGATCGCCAGCATCACCAGGCCAACCGGCGTGAACGAGAAGAACCCAAATGGCTCCAGCCCCTGCTCGGCCAGATAACTGCTGACGACGATGTTGGGCGGCGTGCCGATCAGCGTGAGCATCCCGCCGATGAGGGAGGCGAAGGCCATGGGGATGAGCAGCCGGGAGGGACTGATCTTGGCGCTCCAGGCCAGGCTGACGGCCACCGGCAGGAAAATGGCCGTCGTGCCGGTGGAGCTCATGAAGGCGGACAGCACGGCGACGGTGAGCATCAGTGCCACCAAGAGCCTGGTTTCACTGGTCCCGGCCACCTGAGATAGTTTCGACCGGATTGCATCCGCCACCCCTGTGCGCAACAAGCCCCCGCCCACGACGAACAGCCCGGCGATGATGAGAACGGTATCGTTCGAGAAACCCGCCAGCGCCTCGTCGGTGGTGAGCACGCCACTCAGTATCAGCCCCAGCACCGCCAGTAGCGCGATCAAATCCAGGCGGAAGCGATCGCTGAGAAATAAAGCGATGGTGACGGCCAGGATGGCGAAAACGATGAGCAGATCAGTCGTCATGGGATGATCGCGGGATCCCTCGTTTCAAAAGTAGCAAATAGATGCCTGTCGATGTCAACCCGACCAGCAGCGAAGCGTACCAAACCCAGCGCGGGTCCGTATTGTCCATAATTAATCCGGCTAGAAACGGCCCCAAAGCCATGGGAATAACCCAACTAAAGCCATACACCGCCATGTAGCGACCTCGCATCGCCTCCGGCGACATGCGCGCCACCAGCGCTTGCGATACGGGCACGACCAGCATCTCTCCCGCCGTGATGATGAGCATGGCGATGATGAACATGACGTAACCTGAGGCCACGCCGAAAAGGCCGAAACCGATGGCGTACAGCAGCGTGCCCGCCGCCATCATCAGCATGGGCGAAAAACGTTTGATGCGACGAGTGGTGGGGAACTGCAACAGCACCACCATCAAGGCGTTCATGCTGAGCAGCGCCGCGTAGCCTTGTGGGGGCACGTCGTGCGCGTCGCGCAGGTAAACGGCAAGCGTGGTGTTCATCTGCATGTAAACGATGGTCGCCAGGGCCGAAGCCAGGAGGAACGCCTGGAAAGAGAGGTCCTTCAAGGGCACGGAGTAGCCGCGGAATGTCTGGGCCATGGATTCGCGCTCGCCCTCTTCCTCGGTGGGCTCCGGTCTCGTCTCCGGCAATTTGAAGAAGACGATGGTGGCGGTGATGGTGCTGGCGATGGCGTCGGTGATGAAGAGCAACAGATAGGAGACTGCCGCCATGAAGCCGCCGATGATTGGACCGAAGATGACGGCGAGATTATGGATCACGCGCTGAATGCCATAACCCTCCGCCCGTTGGTGCTCCGGCAGGAGGTCGGCGACCATAGCTTGCTGGGCGGGCTGCCCGGTGTTGGCGAAAAGGCCGGCCAGCACCGCGCCCACCGCGAACAGGGCGATCGTGTCGGCCAGGCCCATGACCAGTACGGTGGAAGCGCTGGCCAACAAACCGAAGATGAGCATCTTCTTGCGCCCAAACGGTCTGTCAGCGCCCCGCCAACCGTGCTGCCCACGACACTTGTGATGGAGAAGAGGGCGAACAGCAGGCCCACCGTGGTCATACCTACGCCGAATTTCGCCGTGACGTAAAGCGTGAAAAAGGGGAACAGCAACGCGCCACCCAAATTATCGATGAACGACGCCCCGACCAATGTCCAGAATGGCCGCGGATATTCACTCAGGGTGGCGCGCACTTGGGCGACGGAACGATTGAGGAGCATCATTTACGCGGTGACCGCCGCACGTTCGAATAGGCCGAACTGCTGCTCGTATTCGTAGCGGAACTGGCGGGTGTAGAGATTGTAGTAATGGCCGCGCTGACGGATCAATTCGGTATGAGAGCCCTGTTCGGTGATCCTGCCGTTTTCGATCACCAGGATGAGATCCGCGCGTTTGATCGTGGAGAGCCGGTGGGCGATGACGAAACTGGTTCGTCCCTCCAGCATCTGCTCCATCCCCTGCTGGATCAGGGATTCGGTCAGCGTATCCACCGAGCTGGTGGCCTCGTCCATGATGAAGATGTCGGGGTCAGCCAACACGGCTCGGGCCAGGCTCACGAGTTGCTTCTGCCCCACCGAGAGTAAAACGCCCCCCTCACCGACCTCTTCCTCATAACCGTTGTCGAGCGCCGAGATGAAATCATGCGCGCCCGCCAGCTTCGCTGCCTTTTCGACCGCTTCGTCGCTGGCGCTGAGTTTGCCGTAGCGGATGTTGTCCCGGATCGTGCCGGAGAAGAGGTGCGGGGTTTGCAGCACGATGCCCAATTTCGATTGGATGGCGTGCTGGCTGTAAGCGGTGTAATCGCGCCCGTCAATGCGGATCACGCCCCGTTTGGGTTCATAAAAACGGCAGAGCAGATTGACAATGGTCGATTTACCACCGCCGGTCGGGCCCACGAGGGCGATAGTCTGGCCCTGTTTGATCTTCAAACTGAAATCCTGGAGCACGGGTTTGTCTTCTTCGTAGTAGAAATCCACGTGATCGAATTCGATATCGCCGCGCATCGACTCCGCTTCGATAGCGTCCGGCGCATCCTGGATTTCGGGCACGGCGTCTATCAGGGAAAACACGCGCTCGGCGGAAGCGATGGCGTGTTGAGATTCGGCGTAGACCCGTGCCAGATCCTGGATGGGCCACATCATAAAGGTGATGTAAGAGATGAAAGCCTGAATCCCGCCGACCGTCATGGCCCCGTACTCCGCCTGTAATCCGCCCACAATGACCACCGCGCCCACGGCCAACGCCGCGATCAGTTGCACCGCCGGCAAAAACAGGGCCGAGAGCCATGCCGCCCGGTAACCGGACGCGTAACGGTCGAAGGAGAGCCTCTCGAATTCCTTCAGATTCTCGCGTTCACGCCCCAGCGCTTTCGATACCCGCACGCCGGTGATGTTTTCGTTGAAAACGCCGGTGATCTTGGAATTGAACTTGCGCACCAGCCGGAACTCCACCAGGATGCGCTTCTTGAACAGGATCGCCACCGCCAGCAGCAGGGGAATGGTCGCCGCCACGATCAGCATCAACCGCCAGTTGATAATCATCATAAAATACAGGGCCGTGATGATATTCGCCACCCCCCAAACGACATCCAACAACCCCCAGCTGACCAACCAGCCAATGCGTTCCGTGTCAGAAGTCAGCCGGGACATGATCCAGCCCACGGGCGTGCGATCGAAGTAGGGGAAGGAGAGCGTCTGCAGGTGATCGAACTGCTTTTTGCGCACATCGTACTGCACGCGCTCGCCCAAAATGCCCGCCCAGTAAATGAACCCGAACACCGCCAGAGCCTGGACGACGATCAGCGCCCCGTATTGCAGGGCGATCTTGAGCAGCACTTCCCGGTCACCGGGGATAATACCCTCGTCGATGATGCGTTTGCTGAGGTACGTGAAGTAAGAATCCAGCCCCGACACCAGGGCGATGGCGATCAGGAAGCCCACCACCATCGGCCAATGCGGTTTGGCCTGCGCCAGGATGCGCATGAGAATGCGGCCATTGAACTGGGTGGTGAATTCTTCTTCCTCGAATTCGTAATTGTCGGTCATGGTCGGTGGTTGGCTCTAGTCTGCTGTGGCCTGCAATTCGCTTTGTAGTTCATCCTCGACCCGCGCTTGCATCTCGTAGATGCGCCGGTAAGCGCCGGGTTGGGCCATCAATTCGTCATGCGTTCCGCTCTGGATGATCCGGCCGTGGTCCATCACCAGGATCAGTTCGGCGTACATCACCGTCTGGATGCGGTGAGCGATGATGAAGGTGCTGCGGCCTTGCATCAAGTGAGTGAGCGCCTGGCGGATAGCGCCTTCGGTTTCGGTGTCGACAGAAGAAGTGGCGTCGTCGAGAATGAGAATGCGCGGGTCTCGCAACAGGGTACGGGCGATGGCCACCCGCTGTTTTTGGCCGCCGGAGAGGGTCACGCCTCGCTCTCCCACTTGCGTGTTGTAGCCATCCGGGAAACTGAGGATGACATCATGGATCGCGGCTGCGCGGGCCGCGGCGTACACCTCCTCGTCCGACACATCACGCAGCACGCCGTAGGTGATATTTTCGCGAATGGAGCGGGAAAAGAGGAACGGCTCTTGCTCGACGATACCGATCTGACTGCGCAGGTAACGACGCTGGTAGTCTTTCAGCTCTTTGCCGTCCAACGTGATGCTGCCGCCCGTGTATTCGTAAAAACGGGGGAGGAGATTAACCAGTGAGGTCTTGCCGGAACCGGTGGAGCCCAGCAGGGCCACGCGCTCGCCGGGATTGCAGCGGAAGCTGATGTCATTGAGCACCGTTTCGCCGCCGTTGTAAGCGAAGCTTACGTTATCGAAAACGATCTCGCCCCGCACATGGCCTGCAGGCTTGATCGAACCCTCGGTGAGCGGCTCTTCCTCTTCTGTGATGATCTCGCACACCCGATCATACGAAACCAGACCGGCAGACATCTGCACGATGATGCGCCCCAGATTGCGCATGGGCCAGATGATCCAGATCACCATGCCGGCATAGGCCAGATAAGTGCCCACGGTGATGGTTCCATTGATCGCCATGATCGCGCCGATCACGAATCCGACCAACATCTGGAACCCGGCCAGGATGTCTGAACTCGGCCAGTAGAGCGAGTGCATGAGAATGAGCCTGCGCCCGCGTTGATATTTTTCCCAATTTTCCTGCTCGAACTTGCCGATTTCGTAATCCTGGCGGGCGAAAGCCTTGACCACCCGTACGCCCGACAGATTCTCCTGCAGGGTGGTTTGCAGCTCCGCGTCTTGCTCCTGATATGCTTCGTAACGTTTGGAGACGCGCCCAAAAAAGAACACCGAAACGAGCACCAACACCGGCACGACCGCCACGGAAAGCACCGCCAGTTGCCGTTGCAGGGTCCAGATCGCCAGAAAATTGACGACGAACAGCAGGACGATGCGCCCCAGGGCGATGGCCTGATCCGCGTAAAACCGCCGCACCGCCTCCACATCCGAAGTCGAACGCTGGAGCAACTCCCCGGTTTTGGTGCGGTCGTGGTACGTGAAGGTCAGGCGCTGGATGTGATCGTAAAGGTAATTGCGCAACCGCAGGGCCACGCCTTCTGCGGTTTGCGCGGCCAGACGCCCGCTGAGAAAGGTGAATGTTCCTTCGAACAAGGCCAGCCCCACGAAGCCCAACCCGATCAGCGCCAGGGTCTGCCAGCCGTAGCCCTTGCCGAGGATATCGTCGATGAAATAGCGCAGCAGCAGATAGGTGGCGGTTTTCGAAAGCGCGGCGATGCCCAGGCCAATGGTCGCGGCCAGATAGATATACCGGTATCCGGTCATCATCCGCCACAGCCCCAGCAGGCGATTATCGGAAACTGCGTTTATGAGGTTGTAATCAGGTTTTTTGATGACTGGAGCCACGATTTGAGGTGCTTGTGCGCCATCTGCGAAAACGCAAATGGAAGAAAACGGGCGCTGAAAAGGCGCTGCATGAGCAACGCCTGTGAATAGCTCCGCGTGTTTGGTTCAATGCGTAGTAGACGCGCAGAAAAGTATTATACACCACCAAGCACATGTGTCCTAACACGTCTTTAGATGGCTGTGTCAAAACCAAGGAGATCTTTGCGAGAGCATCGTGCGGGGCAGGGAGAGATGATGAAGCGCCAGGAAGGAGCGCAGGCGCGGAAAGTGTCAATAGTTCAGTCAAACAGAATACACTACCGCCGCTCTCGCCACCCTTGCCCCAGAATCACGACCAAACCGACGGCGATGAGCAGCATGGTGACGTAAAACTGATCACGCATGGCGCTGACGATGGCCACCGGTTGAGCGGCGTTGATGTCAATCACGCTACCGGCATAGACGTTGAGCCGAACAGCGAAATAGGCGCTGAGCAGAGCAATGCCTGTGCTCTGTCCCAAGGTGCGCGACATGCTCAACATGCCGGAGGCGATGCCCAGGCGCGAATGCGGTGAAGCATTCATGACAGATGTATTATTGGGCGTTTGAAAGATGCCCATGCCCATACCCACCGGCAGCAGCGCCAGGACAAAATCCAATGGCTGGCTGTGGGTGGTCAGTCGACTCAGTGTGAAATACCCCGCCACCAGCAAGATCAACCCGACGATGCTCACCGGACGCGTGCCCACGCGGTCGGAGAGCGTTCCAGATAAGGGACCGAGGATGCCCAACACAATCGGCACAACCGCCATCAGCATCCCCACTTCCTGCTGGTCCAGACCCATTACCAGTTCCAGGTAGAAGGGTAGGATCAAAACAACGGCGGCGATGGAGACAAATGTTAGGAATCCCGCCAACAGCCCTGAACTCATTTCAGGATTGGCCAGCAGAGCGAGGTCAATCATGGGGAATTGAACCCTCCGCTCCACCCACACGAATGCGATCAGCGACAGCGCCGAGAGGCCGAACAAACCGAGCGCCTGCGGAGAGGCCAAACCATAGCGCTGTACAAAGGTCATCGACAAGGAAAGCGCCAACAACCCCAGCCCCACCAGGAAAGCGCCGGCGAAATCAAAACGCTCATTCATCTGTCTGGGCGCCAGCGCGGGGATGAATTGCCGCACCAACACAAAGGCGACAACGCCAATCGGCACATTGACGAAAAATATCCAGCGCCAATTCAGGTTGTGCAGAATGACGCCGCCCAAGGCCGGTCCAGCAGCGATGCCTAAAGAGATGATGCCGCCCGAAATGCCGATGGCCATGCCCCGTTCCCTGGCCGGCCAGGTTTCAGTGACGATAGCGACGCCCAACGCCATCATCATGCCTGCGCCAATCGATTGCAGAAACCGAAAGCCAATGAGCCAGTAGACGCCAGGAGCCAGTCCGCACAACATCGAGCTCAACACGAAAATGACGAGTCCGAACGAAAAAACTCTTTTTTTGCCGATCATGTCTCCCAGTCGTCCCATGCCCAACATCAACACCGCCAAGCCCAGCAAATAGGACAGCACCACCCATTGAATGGTGGCGAAGTCGGTTGCCAGAGACCGGGTCAGCGTGGGCAGGGCGACATTGACGATGGTTCCATCGATAGAACTCATGAACAGCGAAACGCCGATCGCTGCCAGAATCCACCATTTGTGGGGATAAAGATCCTGCGCTGCGTCAGGATGAGGTTGGAAATTTGCCATGGTGCTGGGACGCCGCGCGAAGCGCGCAGTCGCAGTTACGGTAAGGGAAAAACATCATTTCGAAACGAAGCAAAACAGCTACCCTATAGTAGCACACACGCGTCATTCGGGGGATCCTCTCGGGGGTCGTCGAAATGACGTGCTTCCTTTTTAGACGGTCTTGCTAAATCTGTACAGTTGCTATTCTCTGATTTCCAGCCCACATTGTTCCTAACCCTTTCGTGCACATTCGGCGCACTCGGTGGTGCAAGGAACGATTTCCAGTCGTTCGGGATCGATCTTCGCTCCACAAGTTTGGCAGATGCCATACTCTCCCCGATCCACTCGTTCCAGCGCCGCCTGAATCATGGCGATATGCTCTTCGGTGCGTTCTCGACGAGCCAGGGCCATCTCCCACGAAAACACCCCCGTACTCCCGGTTCCTAATCCGAAATCAGGTCTTTCCTCCAACTGGGCGAGAACTTGGGCAAGTTCCTTTTCCGCCTTTTCCAATTCTTTTTTGAGTCGTCGCTTTGGTGTCGCCATGATAGAGCCTTGATGGAAAGCTGCTTGCCGCTTACCACAGAGATCGGCAAGCTTTCGTCGATGTTGACGCGATTGGAGCCTGTTGTTCACCCAGCACGCGAGGGGGTGGTATAATGACCACGTAATGCGTTTAGTATGCCATAACATTGCCGTTTGGTCAACCAAGTTGTAACATGGCTGACACAGCACTTCAAAATCTTCTTTTCTCAACCGCCCCACTGGAGTTGTCTCATGTCTCGACCATTACTCATGATTCCCGGTCCTATCGAATTCACCGATGAGGTGATGGCGACGATGGCGCGCCCCACCGCCAGCCACGTCGATCCCGATTTCATCGCCGCCTTCGGCCAGGCGCTGAAGGATCTGCGCTCAGTCTTTCTGGCGGGTGACGATTTCCAACCTTTTGTCCTGGCCGGATCCGGCACACTGGCCATGGACAGCGCGGTCGCCAATCTCGTTGAGCCGGGCGACCGCGTGCTGGTGATCGATACGGGCTATTTCAGTCTGCGCATGGCTGATATCTGCCGTCGCTATGGCGCTGAAGTCGACCTGCTCGGCGTCCCGCCCGGCGAGACCGTATCCGCGACCGAGGTCGCAGCGCAACTGCAGCAGAACGCTTATGATCTCGTCACCATCACCCATGTCGACACCTCCACTGGCGTGCTCACAGATGTGCAGGGCATTACCACTGTGGCTAAAGACGCTGGCTCCCTCGTTATCGTCGATGGCGTTTGCGCCGCCGCCGCCGAGGAAATGCGTCAGCAAGCATGGGGCGTAGACGTGTATCTCACGGCCTCACAAAAGGCCATCGGCGTCCCGCCGGGCTTGGCGTTGTTGGTGGTCTCTCCGGCCGGGATGAGAAAATGGAGGGGTCGCAGCGCTCCGGTCGGGAGCTATTATAGCGATTGGAGCTCCTGGCTACCAATCATGGAATCCTACGAAGGTCTGCGCCCCTCCTACTTCGCCACCCCGGCCGTCAATCTGGTGCTCGCCCTTTCTGTCAGTCTCCAACAGATCCTCGCTGAAGGCATGGACGCCGTCTTCGCCCGCCATCGTCTGATCGGTGATGCGGTCAAGGCGGGCGTTTCCGCGCTGGGTCTGGGGCAGGTTCCCACCGACGCCGCTCACGCCGCCCATACGCTCACCTGCCCGCGCTATCCTGATGGCGTGGACGGCAGTTTACTGGGTCGAGTGCGAGCGCATGGCGCTATCCTGGCCGGCGGGCTCTATCCAGCAATCAAAACAGAGTATTTCCGCATCGGACACATGGGAGCCGTCAGCGCAAACGACATCCTGGCCACTTTGGGCGCAGTGGAGACGAGTTTGCGCCAGTCTGGCTATGCCGCGGAGCCTGGAATCGCTCTGGCGGCAGCGCAAGCTGTGTTGGCCGGTGGGGAATGACCCATATCCGCAGCGACAACAAACGAGGGTGAGGCCGCTGCGGCCTCACCCCCTCCCATAATTGCAACTCACCGTTGCGCACGAACGACCTACCCTCCCTACTCGCCTGACGTAGCATACCCTCTCTCGCCAGAGAGTATGCCAACGCGGTAGTTCGTACATTCAGAATATCGTAAGGAAGACCGTTTGTCCATACGTAAAACTACGTAATTTAGTTGATCTTCCGTAGTATTTTCAGAGGTTCGCAACGGCTTGGTGAACGACAAGGCACGGTCGGCATCAGTCCACCTCGGGGAGTCCATTTTCTGGGACGATGATCACCAACCCCTCTCTCATAGCATATTGCAACACTTCGACCTGAGTGCGGAGGCCCAGACGTTTCCGGATATGCTCTTTGTGTTTTTCGACGGTACGCGGTTGCACGTGCATGGCCTGGGCGATTTCAATCGTGGTGTGGCCAAGCGCCCAATAAATCGCGGTTTCTCGCTGGCGGGGCGTAAGCGTAGCGGGAGACTGCGGGGCTTCGGTACAACGAATATCCTCCAAAATAGATTCTTGATCGAGATCTCCACCAACAATCGTTTGCTGTCCGTCGATGGCGGTGCGGACGGCTCGCACCAATTCTGAAGGGGAGACATCCTTGGTCACATAACCGCAGGCGCCAGCCCGTAACGCCCGCGCTACGTATGGCGTTTCCGAATACATAGAGTAGACGATGATCTTGATCGGCGAAAATATCTCCCGCACCTGACGAATCAGCTCCAAACCGGGCAGATCCGGCATCTTCAGATCGAGCACCAAGACATCTGGTTTTAGTTGTCGCAACCGACGCAACACCTGTTGGCCATACCGGGTTTCGCCCACGACGTGCATGTCTGCTTGGGCATCGAACAATGAGATAAGACCATGTCTAACGATATCGTGATCGTCGGCTAAAAAAATCCTGATCATGAGACGTCATTCTCCTGCGAGGAATATGACATTTCGTCGAGGGGAAGATGCACTTCGATGTGTGTACCTGCGCCAGATTTTGAGGTGATGACGATTACTCCGGAAAGCGCTTCGACGCGCTCGATCATGCCCGACAGACCGCTACTCAGGTATCGATGCAGCGACTGTTCGACATCAAAGCCGACGCCTTCGTCATGAATGAGTAGGCGAATGTTGCCTTCGCTCTGCCAAAGACTCACGCTGACCTTGTTCGTCTGAGCATGACGGGCGACATTGGTGAGCGCCTCTTGAACGATACGAAATACAGTGATATCGATTTCCTCGCCATATTGCTCCTCTAGTCCGTGGTGTGTGAATGCCACCTCGATCTGCATTTGACGCGTGTATCGCTTGAAAAACCATTCCAATGAGGATAGCAGACCGAGATCGTCCAACATGGCTGGTCGCAGCACAGATGAGAGTTCGCGCGTGCGGCGCATCAAATCAGCGATCATTTCCTGCGCTTCTTCCAACCGAGCAACCACCTGATCGGCGGGGGCGTGTGTGGCAAGTTGCAGCGATAGGTTCAGGGCTGTCAGGGATTGACCGATTTCATCGTGGAGTTCGCGGGCAATGTTGCGTCGCTCTTCTTCTTGCACCCGCACCAGGCGATGTGATAGCCCTCGCAACCGTTCGTTGGCCACATTTAGTTCGGTGAGCAAGTGGGCGTTTTGCATGGCGATCGCAAGCCTGTCAGCCACCTCTCGGGCAATTTCCAGGTGGTTTTCCTGAAAAGCATCCACCTGGTCTGACGTCAAATTGAGAGAGCCGATCAATTGGCCGTGGATGAACAACGGCACGACCGCCAGAG
>DUEF01000391.1 GCA_011176555.1 Caldilineae bacterium | reverse complement strand
GATGCCAAACGATAATAAATATCGGAGGGTTGTCCATCGGGGTGATGTATTCACGACCAGTTTTGATCCTGTTCAAGGTTCAAAGCAAGGCAAAAAGCGCCCGGCAGTCGTTATCCAAAACGATATCGGTAATCGTTACAGCCGAACGGTGATCGTTGCGCCATTCACGACGGGCGAAATCGCTCGTTATGATGTCAATGTCGAGGTGAAGGCCCCAGAAGCGGGCCTGACGAACAACTCACTGGTTCTACTAAACCAGATCCGGGTCGTGGATAAAGCGAGGCTTGGACGTTACTGGGGACGCTTGAAACCACGAACAATGGACCAAGTGGATGAAGCGATTTTGATCAGTCTGGGTTTAGAGAAGTATTTGAGACGTTGATAGGCTTTTCGTATCCCTACCCCTCACCCCCATCTCCACCAACGCCCGCTCCATCTCCCCATACACCAAAGCCGGATTGTTGCAATCTGTCGAAACGCCCACGAAATCAGCGCCCAGGCCCAGGGCGGCCTGCCCCAACACGGCGAGCGAGCGGGCGGTGTCGCGGGGGGCGGCGTTGAGCATGATGCGCTTGTCGTTCGCACGACAGGCCAGGAGCGCCTCTGCGGCTTGCGAAAATCCCCCCAGGCGTGCGGGCTCACCATTCAACAGGGCATAGGCGTCCGCTTGGGCGAGGAAGAGCGCCGTCTCCAGCGAATCGATCTCCCCGACCGCCAGTTCCACCTGCATCTTGCGCATACGGATAAAGCCCTGAAGCTCCGCGGTCAGCTTCGCTGATTCCCCCGCGGGGCTGATTGGATTTTCGATGCGCAACGGCAAAGGGCTGGCCGCCTGCTCAAGGCCGAACAATGCGCCCAGCATTTTGCCTGTGGCCCCGCCGTAGAGCTGGCCCAGACCGCCGCGTAAGTCCAGATGGATGGCGGGCGCGCCGCCGTCGGGGAACGTGTGCAGCAGGCGCTCTTTGACGCCCCGCACGAAGCCCTGGAGGATGACGCCGTTTTCTCCCAGGATGTCGGCCGGCGGCCCCTCCGGCACGCGGTAGCCCACCGAGGCGATGCCGGGCCCCACCCGTTGCAAGGATTCCAGCGGCTGGTCGGTGTCCAGTTGGACGTGGAGGGGGATGGCGGCGGTCGGGCGGGGGCGGTCGTACTCGTCGACCAGGACCTCGGCGATGCTGCGATTCTGGGCCAGAGCCAGGGCCGCCAGCAGCGCCTGTTCGAGCCCATAACGCAGGGCCGGGTGCAGAGGTTGCTCGGACGTAATCAGCCTGGTCGGGGGCGGAGAAGATGGCGGGGGTTCGGCGCGAATGTGGCCGCGGAGCAAGGCGCGGCGGGAGACGCCCGGAAGTGGGGCGTCAGCCTCCGGCCGGGGAATCGGTTCTTCGCGGATGACGGTCTCCGTCAGCGCGGCGATGTCTCCGGCCAGTTTTCTGAACCCGGCCAGTCTGCGTCCCACCAGCGCCGGCGCCACAACCTGCTCGATGCCAACCAGGGCGTCCTGGTCGGAAAGCGGCGGCGTCTGCGCCGGCCGCGCACAATCTCCCCACGCCACCCGCTCATCATCCAGAACCAGTCCCACGGAACCGACATCGAGTCCGGGTAGAAAAATCAGACGAGTGATGGTGGGAACTTTGTGCATGTTCGGTGTCGCCACGGAGCGCCAACCCGTTTGGAACGGGTTTTGCGTATCAGCCCGGCGTTTATGGACATTCAATAAATAATCCGGTAATCAAGACCTCCGGGAGGTGGCGACAATAGGACGCCAATTCCGA
Organism: Caldilineae bacterium; assembly: GCA_011176555.1. GTDB lineage: Bacteria > Chloroflexota > Anaerolineae > J102 > J102 > DUEF01. Next base: position 10,449 of record DUEF01000391.1, on the reverse strand, counting down.
AGAATCTGGCTGGCAAAGTGGCTTGTTTTTGGCATAATTCCTCGCAGCCACCTCCCGGAGGTCACATTAATCTATTGCCGGTTTAATTTCTGAACTTCCATCAACGGCGGGTGCGATACGCGGCCCACCAACGCGTTTCCAGATCGTCCAATTCAGCCACGACCTCTGGCGGCAGCGGGGTTGGTTCATGCTCCGCCAGGATCTGCTGCACGCGTTGGTTGGCCTTCTCGCCCAGCGTCAGCCCGCCGGCAGCCTGCCACGGCTCGTATTCGTAGCGGTTCAGCAAGCCCGGGAAGAAGTTTTTCCGGAAGTGATTGAAGGTGTGATCTTCGCCGAAGTAATTGCCGTCCGAACCGACCTGCTCGATGGTCTCCAGGGCCAGCGTTTCCGGTGACACCTCGATGCCCCGCATGATGGTGCGGATCATGCCGATGTACTCGTCGGAGGCGACGATCATCTCCAGCGACGCCGAATTGGCCGCTTCCATGAAACCGATATCGTGCACCAGATTGGCGCCGCTCAGGGCCGCCATCAGGCAGGACATGGCCGATTCGGCTGCGGCTTGCTGGTCGAAGGTGACGGCGTCGGTGCACCCGGCTGTGCTGAAAACGGGCAGGTGGAAATAATGCGCCATCTCGGCCAATCCCGCTGACCACAGGTGCATTTCCGGCGCGCCATACGAAACCATCGTGCTGGCCATGTCGATAATCGTGGGCACGCCGCCGACGATGACCGGCGCGCCCCGGCGTTTGAGTTGCGCCATCACCAGTCCGCTCAGCGATTCGGCCAGCAGAGCCACCAGATTGCCCGCGCCCGTCACCGGGGCCGAGCTTCCGGCCAGCGTCATCGGTGTGTAGATGACGGGGATGCCGCGCTCGACGCAGAAAAGCAATTTGGCCACGCCATCGTCGGTGTGCGTCATCGGCGACAGCGGTTCGGCGTAGTGGATGTAATAGGGCTTGCGCGCCAGTTCATCCCAGCCGCCGGTGACGATGGCCGCCACCTCGGCCACGGCCTTCAGCCCCGCCAGATCGCCTGTGCCGTGCATCAACGGCTTGGTGCAGTTGATGACGGTCTCTTTGTGCCCGATCTGGATGCCGAGCTCCCCGGGAACGTCGTTGTAAAGCGATGAAAAAGAGACCAGATCGATATTGGGCAGGGCGTCACAGAGCTTCGCTCCCAGGGGCGCATCACTGCGTACGCACAGGCGACGGCTGCCGTCGAAGGGATCGAAAAAGTAGGTGGAGTCCACCTGGCTGACGAAAGAAACGCGCCGGTCTTCCAGGATGACGCTGCGTTGGCCATCGCGGTTGTAGATAGCGATGCGGCGGGGGGCGCTGGCGATGGCGTCCTCGACCAGATAGGAAGGAATGGTGACCCGGCGCTTTGGTCCGACATGCGCGCCGGCGCCGCTGAGCAATTCCAGCCCTTCATCATTGTTGACCCGAACGCCGCTGTGTTCCAGGACATCGAGCACACTCAGAAAAAGGGTTTCCTTCTGATCTTCGGAAAATATCTGCAGCCGGGGGGTAATCAGTGTTGTGGATCCTGCTCTAATCATGATTAAAAACCTGTAGATTGGTAAATTGTTGGATTAGGAGACAAGTAGATAGGTGGACAAGTAGATCAGGGCACGAACGCCCTGATCTACTTGTCTACCTATTTACTAATCTACTGATTTATCGACTTCCTAAGCTACACCACTTCCCGGATATCGACGATTTCCTGATTAGGCACCTGGTTGATGACTGCCTCGACCTCATCGATGTTGACTCCGGCGATCTTGAACACGGAATCCCAATAGCCTGGCTGTTTGCGCGTGGGGAAGCTGCCCAGGCCCAAGATCGGCCATCCTTCTTCTGAGATGGCGACGATGACCTGTTTGAATATTCCCACGCCGCCGGGCATGCGCACGGTGACGCGTACACCATCGGCGGGAAGCCCCAACATGGTCTGGAAGGATTTCAACAGGTCGGTTTCAGTGAGAATCCCCACGACAATGCCGTCCTCGAGTACGGGGAGGCAACCGACTTTGTGATCGGTCATGATGCGGGCGGCGCGCTCCACTGTCTTATCCGGAATGATGGTCTGTACATGCTCTGCCTTGAGCATGATCTTTTTGGCTGTCATCGCTGAGAGACGACGAGATATTTCCCAGATATTGAGGCTGCCAAGTTCATCGGGTTTCAGGGAGAGGCGTTGGCGGGTGATTAGCCCCAACAGGCGTTTGCCACTGCCGACGACGGGAAGATGGCGGATTTGATTTTCGGCCATGATCTTTTGCGCCTCGGCAGCCGGGGTTTCGGGCGAGATCATGATTGGGTGTCGCGTCATGCAGTCTTTGACCAGCATCGTGTTAGTCCTCTTCTTTTTGAGTGATGATCGGGTCGAAGGTCCTCAGGGTTTCGAGGGGGATATGACAGAAAATGCGGTGGCCGTCTCCGATCTCGCGCCAGGGCGGTAGCTCTTCTTCGCAGATTTTGCCGTTATTGGGCAGGAGATGGCGACGGGGGCAGCGGGTATGAAAACGGCAGCCACTGGGCGGGCTGATGGCGCTGGGCACGTTGCCTTCCAGACGAATGTGTTTCTGTTGAATGGTGGGATCGGGGATGGGGACGGCGGAGAGCAGCGCCTCGGTGTAGGGATGATACGGTGGGGCGTAGATAGCGTCAGCCGGGCCGATCTCCATGATCTGGCCCAGATACATCACGGCCACATCGTCGGAGAAGAATCGCACCACGCTGAGGTCGTGGGCGATGAAGATCATGGTTGTGCCTGATTCCGCCTGCACGTCGAGCAGCAGATTGAGAATGGCGGCCTGCACCGAAACGTCGAGGGCGCTGACCGGCTCGTCGCACAACACCACGTTGGGGCTGCTCGCCAAAGCCCTGGCGATGCCGACGCGCTGTTTTTCCCCACCACTGAGCTGGCGAGGCAAGCGGTCGTAATAGTTTTCGCCCAGGCGCATGGCCTGCAGGAGTTTGATCACCTCATCCCGAACTTGATTTTTGGGTACGGTGCCGAAGCGGATCATGGGGCGGCCGATCTGCTGTCCCACCGAATAGGAGGGGTTCATGGTGGAATCAGGATTCTGGAACACCATCTGCAACTCCTGGATGAGCTGCTTGTTGCGGGTGGAGAGGTCACCGGTGATATCGAAGCCCAAAAACTGCGCTTCACCGGCGGTGCTTTCTTCTAAGCCGATGAGGGTTTTGATGAGCGTGCTCTTACCACACCCCGATTCACCGACGATGCCCAAGGTTTTACCTTTTTTGACGGAGAAGGTGGCGTCTTCAACGGCCTTGACATAACGCTTCGGGCCTCGACCCAGCAGGTCTTTGAGTGAGCTACCTTGCACTGGATAGTATTTCTTCAGACCATTTACGGTAAGGATGGGTTCGGCTTCGCCGTTGTCACCATCGCCTCCGCTGATTGAAGGCAGTTTGAGTTCCTCTGGCGGCGTCCACTGCGCCGGATCGATTTCGCCAGCGAAGTGGCAGCGTACGGAAACGCCATTGGGCATATCGCGCAATTGCGGGCGTTCTTCGATGCAACGATCTTGAGTGTAGTCGCAGCGAGGGTTGAAAATGCAGCCAATGGGCCGGTTCCGGGGCGGCGGGACGCGGCCGATGATGGGGTAGAGCATACTGCTGGCTTTGTCGGCGCCCAACTTGGGTACGCAGCGCATGAGGCCTTGCGTGTAGGGGTGTTGAGGTTTCTTGAAAATCTGTTCCACCGTCCCTCGTTCGACCATTTCACCGGCGTACATGACTCCTACCCGGTTGCACACCCGCGCGACCACGCCCAAGTTGTGGGTGATGTACATGATAGCGGTGTCGAAATCGCGTCGCAATTCGGCGATGAGATCAAGCACAGCGGCCTCGACGGTCACATCCAGCGCGGTCGTAGGCTCATCCATGATCAGCAGGGCCGGGTTGTTGAGCAGCGCCATGGCGATGACCACGCGCTGCTGCTGTCCACCCGAGATCTGGTGAGGATAACGCTTCATCACATTGGCGGCGTCGGGCATGTAAACCCGGTCCAGCATTTCGATACAGCGTTTGGCGGCGTCAGCGTCGCTCATGCCGCGATGGACGGTGAGCACTTCCTTCATCTGATCGCCCAACTTCATCGAGGGATTGAGCGCCTGCATCGGGTCCTGATAGACCATGGCGATCTGGTCGCCTCGCAGTTTGCGCAACTCCTCTCCGGTTTTACCGACCAGGTCCTGCCCCAAGAACTTGATGGAGCCGGCCTTGACGTAGCCGTTAGCGCCCAGGAAGTTGACGATGGCCCAGGCCACAGTGCTCTTTCCGCAGCCCGATTCACCGACAATGCCATAAGATTCGCCGCGCTTGATCTCGAATGAGACGTTTTGCACGGCGACGATTTCGCCATGTCGCACCTTGTAGGCGACCGCCACCTCTTCGATTTTGAGAACAGGTCCGGCGTCGCTAAGATTTTTATTTACTGTCCAATCCATTGCTGCTTCAGCCATATGGACTCCTTGCTGCGTATTGCGTATTGCGTAGCAATCTTTAATCATTAATCTTTGATAAGAGATGAAACTGAACCACGCCTGCTACTTCTGATACCGGGTAAGTTCTTCACGTAAGCCATCGGCAAAGAGATTCAGACCCACCACCAATGAGGCGATGGCCACCGCGGGAGGAATCACGCCCCAGGGATTGAGGAAGATGAACTTGCGCGCCTCGTTGACCATGCTGCCCCAGTCCGGGTCTGGCGGCGGCAGGCCGATACCCAGGAAGCCCAGCGTGCCGATCATGAAGATGGCGTAACCGACGCGTAACATGGCGTCCACCAAAATGGGGCCGCGGGCATTGGGGAAGATCTCTTTGAACATGATGTAGCTGACCTTCTCTCCCCGGGTTTCGGCCGCGCGGATGTAATCGCGTGTTTTGATGTCCAGCGCCAGACTTCTCACCAGGCGGGCGACGCCAGGCGCGCCAGTGATGGTGATGGCGAAAATAACCACGACATCCCCTTGCTCGAAGGCGGTGATGATCACCAAATAGAGGACGATGGCGGGGAAAGCCACCAGCGCATCCAGCACTTGCATGATCGACTGATCCCACCAGCCGCCGCGATAGGCGGCATTAAGCCCCAGGAACGCCCCCACGACCAGAGCGCCAAATACACCCCAGAGGGCGACGCCGCCCGGGATGACAATGCCCAGATCGCCAGGCAGGCGGGTCTTGAGCAGAACGACTTGGGTGCCAGTCATCAGGCGGGAGGTGATATCCCGGCCCAGATGGTCGGTTCCCAGCCAGTTGGTGGTGTTAGGCGGCAGGTTTTGTTCAAAGAGGTTGGCGTTGGGCGGGTAGGGCGTCCAGAATAACGATATGATGCCGAGGGCGAACCAGAACAAAACGATGATCAGGCCCACGGTGGCGACGCGCGATTCGAAAACGATGGAGATGCCCTCCCAGGCTTTTTTCAAGCGGGAAGGTTTAGAAGACACCGTGGCTGTGGGTTGCGCTACTGTCATGGAGGAACTCCGTATTGATAAGCGGTAACGGAAGTTGGTCGGGAATAGAGTGTTTGCTGCAATCGGCGTGAAACGTAAAAATCCTGACGAATATGAGTGTTTACGTTTTACGCATTATGTCTTATCTTTACGCATACCGAATCCGCGGATTCAGGAACGTATAAGCCAGGTCGCCGAGCAAACGGGTGATGACGGCGATGATTACAAGTAGCATGGCTGCGGCTTCGACGGCGTTGGGATCGCCAAAGACGGCTGCTTTGTAGATATAGCTGCCCAGACCGGGATAGCCGAAGATGGCTTCGACGACAACCACGCCGCCAATCAGCCAGTTCACGTGCAGCATGATGATGGTGATGGGCGCCATCAGGGCGTTACGCAGAGCGTGCCGCAAGACCACCCGCCGTCGGGGCATGCCTTTGATGATAGCTGTGCGGATGTAGGCTGTGTCCATCACTTCGACCATGCTGGCGCGGGTCATGCGGGCGATGTAGCCCAGCTCGACGGCTGTCAAAGTGAGCACAGGCAGAATCAGCAGCGAGGGATCTTCGAAGATGGCGTTGGGGCTGGTGAAGAGCGCCACAGCCGGAACAACCTGGAGCCAGATGCCGAAAATGAGGATAAGGAAGATACCCGTGACGAACTCCGGCGTGGCCGTCAGGGTCAGGCCGACGATGGAGATCGTGCGATCGATGACTTTTCCTTCGTTGATGCCGGCGATGATGCCCAGAATCAGCGCCAGCGGCATGACGATCAGGAAAGCGATCCCTGCCAGGACAAGCGTGTTGCGCACGCGGGGGATCAGGGTGACGGCGACAGGGCGGCCGGTTTGTAGGGATTTGCCGGCATCGAAGCGAATCAGCCCTTTTCGCAGAGGAATATACTCGCGCGGACCATTGCCCTCCTTGCGAAAGCCGGCCTTGGTGCGCACCCAGACCGTTTCGCCAGAACCCCGCACCCATTTGACGGCATTGTTTTTGGTGTCTACGCCCCAGAAAAACTCTTCCCCATTTTCGTCGGTATTCCAATCAACGCTGATGATGCGTGCTGACGCAGTGCCATCGGGCTGGCGTTGTAAGGTCAGGATCCGCCCATCTTCCATCGTCCAGCGTGTGAGGGTGCCATCTACGTCAGCCCACCATTCTTGCTCACCTGTCATCTGGTTTGTCACCGATACCAGGGGGTGGCCCACCTGATTTTTGGCTCGCCAGTCGTTGCCTGCCAGCCAGTCCACGTAGCGCTGCCAGGCCGGTGCATTTAGCCCCAGTTGCGCCCGGTAGGACGCTCGCTGTTCGGGTGTGGATTCAATGCCAAGGATTTTGACGGTGACATCTCCACTGCCGACCTCCAGAAAGAAGAAGAGCGTGATGGAGACGATCAGCATCGTCACGATCGCCGAAATTGCGCTGCGAAAAAGAAATCGGGCCATAACTGTACTCCGATTGTGTCAAGTGCGACGCACGTCCAACGTGCGTCGCACTTGGGTGACTGAAGACTTACTTATGCGTTTTTCCAGACCTCATACATCAGGTCGTAGGCGGTGGGGTGGGCCTGAACGCCCTCGAATGCGGAATTGGTGATATTCCAGACATTCTTCCAGAAGCTGTTCATAACAGGCCCGCGCTCCTGCATGATGTCTTCCATCTTGCACATAATACTGCGGCGGGCTTCCACATCCAGCGTGGATTCCGCTTCGCGGAGCAGGGTGGTGAATTCGTCATCGTACCAGCGGGTCTCGTTCCAGGCTCCGATGGACTCTTTGGTGTAGGCCAAAGGCAAAACCATGGTGGCCAGGGGGCGATGCGTCCACGAAGTAATGCCTAGCGGAACTTCAGTCCATCGATCCCAGTAGCCGCCCGGCTCGGTGATGTCCAGGCTGATGTCAAAGCCGGCTGGCTCGGCCAGTTCTTTCAACGCCTGGGCGACTTCCGGCTCCGCCTGGTCGTTCTTGGTGGCCAAGGTGACTTGCAATGGCAACTCAATGCCCTTTTCGGCGGCGTATTCTTCCAGCAACTTTTTGGCTCCCTCGGGATCATATTTAGGGATGGGTTTTTCGCAGTAGGAAGGATGCACCGGCGCCATGTGGGCATCGATGGAAAGGTCGCCTTCGCCAAAGTAAGCGAGCTGCATGATCTTTTCCCGGTCCTGGCACATCTTGAGGGCGTTGCGCACCCGTGGGTCATCCCAGGGCTCCATGTCCACCCGCACACGCGTGAGCAGGTTCTGGGCGGTGCTGACAGCACGCGTGGTTAAACCCTTTGCGTCCTTCAACGCCTGGAAGTGAGCGGGGCTGGGATCATACATGCTATCGACCTGGCCTGATTGCAAGGCAGCCACAGCAGCGTCTTTATCGGCGGAAACGTAGATCAGTTCATCCAGGTAGGGCAGTGGCTTGCCGTCTGCGCCCATGCGCCAGTAATCGGTGCGGGCCTTGAAGACGGCGCGCTCGCCTTCGGCATACTCTTCCAGGAGGAAGGCGCCGGTGCCGACAGGCTGCTTGATGAGGTCACCCTCGAAATTTCGATGCAAGATGACGGCGGGATAGTGGAAGAGGTGTTCCGGCACGCCGATGTTGCCAGATGTGAGATGCAGACGGATGTGATAGTCATCGACTTTTTCCACGCTTTGCATCCCATCCAGATAAGAAAGCAAGCCCAACATGGAGGAGCCAACATCCGGGTTGAGCCATTCACCAAAGGTGAACATGACATCGACGGCGGTTAATTCGTCGCCATTATTGAATTTGACCCCCTTCTTGAGATAGAGATCCCAGGTCTTGACGTCTTCGCTGGCTTCCCATTTCTCCAGCAGATAAGGCCGGGTGATGTTGTCTGAGCCGGTTTCGGTCAGATACTCACTGATCTGGCGGACGATGTTAGCGCCATTGACCCAGGAAAGGCGGGCGGGGTGGTCCAAGAGCTGGAGCTCCATGGCGCTTTTCCAGGTGCCGCCTCTTTTGATCATGCCTGCGGTTTCAGGTTGTGCCACTTCTTCGCCTGCTGGCGTCGCCTCAACTGCGGGCGCTTCCCCCCCACCAGTTGGTGCTGTTCCCCCCCCACCGCATGCCGCCACAAAAGTTGCGGCGCTGGCTGTCATGCCCAGCAGGGTCGCCATTCGCAAGAAATCCCGGCGAGATATCCTGCCTGCCGAATACTGCTCGTAGGCGACAGGAATGTAGGGATGGATGGCTTCCATCTGTTTCTTGTCGACTTGTGGTTTCTTCACAATTGCCTCCTTTGTTGAGTTAGTTGTGTTTACAGACGATGGATATTTGTACAAGGATGTTATCTTGATCTATGTTGTGTCGCCTCCTGTTTGAGAATTTGCTCGTTATGCGCTGGTGAGGAAGCGCCAACAAGTATTTGCAATGAGACGGTTCCTTTCAAAATGTACAAGCCAAAGCCGTGCTTGCCTGAACAGATTCATGGCGCGCCAATAGTCCTGGCGTTATTCCTTTGAATTGGTGAGTGCCAGAACCATGATAGGCCTCAGGTCGTTGAGCGGTGTAGATGGTTCTCCCGCATTTTCTGTCGCTCTTACAATGTTTCTGTGTGGCGCTAGATCACCAGACGTAGGTATAAACCTATTGAAAACGCGAGTGAAAAATGGTGAATGTCCCAATAAACTGATATATCAGTATAGCACGGTTGTTTGGCGGCTGTCAATTCTGTAATCTGGCTCCTGTCTCTTGGTTTGGGTGCTTTCAGAATGAGTCGAAGGTCTGCAATGCCCCTATCTGCGAAATTGGGTGTTATCCATTTTGACAGAATCCGTTTCTATTGTTATAGTCACGTCAGGTATCGAGATCATGTATACATTTCCGATTCTTTCCGCCAACTATCATCATTATTGATCGGGTGAGTGCAGCCTTGCAAAGGCGCTCCTGCCATGCCCCCCCACGGGCGGCCCCCTCACCCAACACGGACTAGCGAAATCCCGCTAGTCTTTTTTATTACCTGGGGGATCAGGTAGCCCCGGGGCCTCTGACTTCCGACTTTCGACCTCTGATCGTGTCTCCAACCGTCATTCTTCAATCCGAAATCCACAATCCGAAGTCCAAAATTCCCACGCCCCCGGCCGTGCCTCGCGGCGTAGCCGATTTCTTCGGAGGCGCGGCCATCGCTCGGCGCCAGGCCGAGGCGCTGCTGCGGGATCTGGCGCGGCGCTGGGCCTATGTCGAAGTGATCCCGCCCACCTTCGAGTACGCCGAGACCCTGGCCGCCGAGGCGGGCGCGCAACTGGCCGAAGAACTGTATCGTTTCTTGGATCGGGATGGCCGCACCCTGGCCCTGCGCCCCGACCTCACCATTCCCACCGCCCGCCTGGCCGGCTCCAAACTCTACGACCAGCCCTTGCCCCAGCGCTTTTTCTACGCCGGCCCCGCCTTTCGCTACGAAGAACCGCGCGCCGGTCGCCAGCGCGAGTTCTGGCAGGCGGGCATCGAGCTGATCGGCGCGGGCGGGCCCGATGCCGACGCCGAAGTGCTCGCTTTCGCCGCCCAGGCCTTGGATCGTCTCGATCTGGACGGATTTCGTTTCACTCTGGGGCATTTGGGCTACTTCCACGGCCTCGTTCAGCACTTGGGCCTGGCTCCAGACCATGTGCAGGCGATGCAATCGGCGCTAGATCGCAAAAGTAGTGATGATCTGGCAGCGCTGGTGGCCGAAATCGGTCTGCGCGACCCCGACCGGGAGGCCGCACTGGACTTGCTACACTTGTCGGGCGCAGACGGCGCGGGCGTTTTGGGTCGGCTTAAGACCCACGCGCGGAACCAGATGATGGTCGAGGCAGTGGAAAGGCTGGAAGCGGTGGTGCAACGACTGGATCAGTACGGCGTCAGCCATCATTTCGATATCGATCTGGCCGATGTACGAGGCATGGACTACTACACTGGTATCACTTTCAAAGCATACACCGCCCAGATCGGTTTTTCCATCGTCAAT
>DUEF01000390.1 GCA_011176555.1 Caldilineae bacterium | reverse complement strand
TGATCTCCCCACCCTCGTGCAATGTTTGGCGCAAGTGCGCTCCCAGGGCTACGCCATCGTTCATGGCGAATATGAAGAAGGCTTTAGCGAGATCGCAGCCCCCATCTTCGATCATCAGGGGCAGGTTGCCGCCACCATCGCCATCTCTGGCCCCACCTTCCGCGTGGGCCCCGGCCGGATCGAATCCTTCGTGGAACCGTTGCTGGAAACGACCTTCACCATTTCAGGACAGCTTGGATACAGAGGAATGTAATGCTTCAAATCCGCAAAGCAACCACCAACGACTTCGACGCCATCTGGCCGATCTTTCACGAGATCGTCGAACGCGGCGACACCTACGCCTATCCGCCGGACACAGACAAAGTCGGGGCCTACAAATTCTGGATGGAAAAACCGCTGGCGACGTACGTGGCGATTCTGGACGGCCAGATCGTGGGGACGTACTACATCAAGCCCAACCAGCCCGGCCTGGGCGACCATGTCTGCAACGTGGGCTACATGGTCGGGTCACAGGCGCGGGGGCGGGGCATAGCACGCGCCATGTGCGAGCACTCACAGAATGAAGCGAGAAAGCTCGGGTTCAGGGCGATGCAATTCAACCTGGTGGTCAGCACCAACACAGTTGCGGTCGCACTTTGGCAGAAGATGGGATTTTCGGTGGTGGGAACGCTGCCACAGGCGTTTCGACATCAGCAATTGGGCCTTGTCGACGCACTCGTAATGTACAAGTTGCTCTGAATAGCGCCTACATGCCCTCGGGCGTCAGTCCCAACGACATGACGTAGCGCATGTTGAAATCGGGGTCCAGATCCAAATCCACCTGTTCGGTACGCGCGGCCAATTCCTCGGCCAAGGCGAAGCCTTCATCGGTCAGGAACATGGCCGCACCCAGGCCGGCGCCATTGGGAATCGATTCCACCACCTCGCGGCGCACGGGCGGCAACATACCCAGGCCCAGCACCGCATCGACATCCACCTGCCCGCCGAAGGAACCGGTCAGAATCATGCGTTGTAAATCGGTCGGCTTGAGATCGAGCTGGTCGAGCAAGATGTCGAGGGCGGCGCGGATGGCCCCTTTGGCTTTTTGCAATTCCCGAATGTCGAATTGAGATAGGGTCAACGAGCCATCAGGAGTCAGTTGCAGGCTGCGCACGCCTTCGTCATCTTCGACAAAACGGTCGGACAAGATGGGTGGTAGGGCCGCAAAACGACCGCTGGGGTCAATCACGCCGGCGCGGCGCAACTCACAGATCGTGCTCAACAACCCCGAGCCGGTCAGACCCACAGGCGGTTCATCGGCGATGGTCTCGAACACGAATTCCCCGGCATCGATCTTCACCCCGACCACCGCGCCATCGACCGCGCGGGAGCCGCAAGCGATGTTCACGCCCTCGAACGCGGGGCCAGCGGCCGTGGAGGCCGCGACGATGCGCTCGCCGTCGGTCACCAGCACCTCGCCGTTGGTGCCCAGATCGATAGCGGCTATGGGCCCGGACGGATTATCGTAACCAAAGTAGGCCAGGCAAGCCAGGGCATCCGATCCCACAAAACCGCCCACGAGCGGCGGCAACGACACTTGCGTCCCGTTCGGGAAAATGCCGCCCATGATGTCGGAGCCGTCGGGGATGGAGACGGTTTTATGGGGTTGGAAGGGCAAGACGGCCAGCGAATCAAGAGGATAGCGAACCAGCAAGTGGTGCATGGCCGTGTTCCCCACCACCGTCACTCGCTCCACCTTTTTCCGCACCCGGCCGGACAGCTTGAGCATATCGACCGCTTGATTGATCGAGGCCAGCGCCAATTTGTGCAGGCGCTCGGCATCCTCGGCGCTGTTGGTGGCCGCGGCCAGGCGCGAGATCACATCCGAGCCGTACACGGTTTGCTGGTTCAGACCGGCGCCGCCAGCGTAGACCTCGCCGGTTTCCAGATCGGTGAGCAGGGCCGCCACGGTGGTGGAGCCCAGATCGATAGCCAGGCCCAGAGGGCGGTCCCCGCGCTTGTACTTGCTGGAGGCGCGAAATATCTTGTTGGAGTAGACGACGATTGGCGCCAGGGTCACGGTGACATCGCCGCTGATGCGGGCGCGGCAGGCCAGACGATTGCCCACAGCCAATTCACCGGGCGTAAGGTTTTTGAATTCGATCTCGTCGGGGGGGGCCAGGCCTTCCTCGGCCAGGATCTTGCATTTACCGCAAGTGCCCCGTCCGGCGCAGGGCTGTTCGAGCGGCAATTCTGTTTTAGCGATGGCGTCGCCGATGACGCTGCCAAGCGGTGCGGCGACGGTTCGTTCTTTTTCTCCGTAGATGACGGTGATGTTAGGCATGATGATGAGGTGGGAAGGATGAGTAGGAAGTATTGAAGATTGTTTTCGGTTCACTGGTCGGGCTCATAGCTGCTAGCAATAGCAAGCTTGAGCACCATGGACAAAGAGCATATAATTATAAACGGAAAGTGACATATTCCCCGCTTTCCTCAAAGGAGGCGTTGCCATGACTACACTTACGTTTAGCGATATCATTGACGATCTGCAAGCCGCTGAAAAGGGCTTCACAAATTTGAACGACGCTATTGGATGAGTTCGGAACATTTTTACGAACTTTACTCACAAGGTCTGCTCGACAACGGCTTGTATTCTGAAGATTTCGCTGAATGGGCCGGCCACTGCAAACTCAAAATAAGGCGAGCGAATGCTCTAGAAAAGCTATCACGCCAACGCATTGAATATCTGGAAAATCTGGCGGGCAATGACTTCATCGATGTAGCTCCGCAAGAACCTGTGTTGGAACTGGCAAGATGACTTTTCATCCGTGAGGAATTACGAGCGACAAATTTACGCGCTCGCCAACGAATACCCTGAAATCGTGGCCTCAACACTTCGTCTTTACACAAACAGCGCCACGACTTGCTTCGTACGCGGGAGTCTGTGGTTTCGAAACGGATTAGAACTTCGCATCTTCGAGTATCTCGATTTTTCTGATGGGAACTGCTTGATTACAGCTACACGATTTTCATGGGAGAAGATAGGGTAAGATGGTATGATCCTCAACCACACCCTGAAAATCCTGAACTGAAGAGCACTTTTCCACACCGTTTTCACGAGCATCCGGGTATCAAGCACAACCGCAAGCCCGCTCCCGGCATTTCCTTTGATTCGCCCAATCTCCCAAGACTGATTGCCGACTGTATAGCGTTGAGCAACGTCTAGGGATCATGGGTGAACCATGCATGCTCTCAATCCATCTCCTCGCTGAGAATGCCTCGGACTTTGTCGTAGAAATTCTGCACGTGGCTGCGCATGACGCGTTCGGCTGCGTCGGCGTCGCCGGTTTCGATGGCGTCGACCAGGGCCAGATGATCGGCCACGGCGGTGGGCAGGAACCCGAGCCGTGGCAGGGCAAGATACCACAAACGCTGGGATAAACCGAAATAATGGTCGAGCGTGCGAGAGAGGTATTTGTTGTGCGCGGCTCGGGCGATGGCCTGGTGGAATTTGTGGTCGATCTGGAAGAGGCGATGGCTGTCATCGGAGGACACAGACGCCTGTTCCTGACGCAAGGCTTCCAGCACGACGATGTCGTCAGGGGTGGCGCGCTGCGCGGCCAGACGCGCACACAACGCCTCCAGCGGCACGCGCATCTCGCTGAGCTGCTCCAGGTCAGCTACGCTGACGGCGGCGACGTAAATGCCATGCCGGGGCGTGATCTCCACCAGTTCGTCATGGGCCAACAGCTTCAACGCTTCCTCGACCGGCGTCAGTCCCATGTCCAACGATTCGGCCAACGCTTGTGCGCTCAATTGGGCTCCAGGAGCCAGTTCAAGGGTGATGATCTGCTCTTTGATTTTTTCGTATGCTTGTTGGGTGTCGATGCGAATGAATGTCATTTTTTCCTCTGTGACAAATTTTGTGTTTTCTCAAACGTCACACTCGCTGCTTGCTCACCGTGTGAAAACTAAGGCGCACGCGCAGGGTATTATCATGTGGATGCGCCTTAAATCCAGGGCGAGGCGACCGCGAGGGACGCCCCCTATCGGGCTAACCGGGGGTTGCCCATGGCTTTGGCGCGGATGCGGTACGAATCCATGCCATCGGAAATTTCTTCGATCATGACTTGCGGGTTGTCGGCGCCGGCCCGGAGCGCCGCGCCGAGCGCTCGTTCCTGACTCAAACGGCGGGCGTGCGCCAGCGCTTCCTCTTCTTCCTCGAACAAGTCTCGCCCCTCGTTGGTCTGCACGTAGAAACCGACGATCTCCATGGTGTCATCAGAGAGCCGGGGATAAACCCGTAATTCCTCGGTCACCATGACACTGCCAGCCACAGCGCCGACGGCGTTGGCCACCTCGTGATGGTCGGGCAAAATCAAATCGGTATGGAGGACGTCCGCTACCCCGGGCAGGAAGATGCCGGCCGGCGCGCCGATGCCGATGATCGGTAAATCCAGATAAAAAGAAGTTCTGAGATGCGGGTGTTTCTGGTACAAAGCATTGTCGAACAGCCACTGGCCCATGTCACCGGTCGCACGACCATTAGCGGGGAACTGGCGTTCGCTCAAAAATGTGATCACCGCCCGCAAAATAATCTCTTTCATCTCGCCCCACACCTGCACCCGCACGTCCTCCGGCGTACGCTGCCGCATCTTGGCCAGGGCCGAAAGCGCATGGGTGGCGGATTCCGTCGACCACTGCACGAAACGCTCCTCGGTGTGCAGCAAATCGGTAGGCGTGAGACCGGCCTTGGCCAGCACCTCCTGCCGGAAGAGATCGCCGACATTGAGCTGCACGGCCGCCAACAGGTGTAGATGCTCGACGATGGCGGGAACGGGCTGCGGACCGTCGCGCAAAAATTCGATCACACCTTGTTGGCGCAGCGACAGAGAGCGCCAATCTTGCGGCTCTCGTAGCAGGAACCAGTATTCCAGCGACTCGGGGCGGCCATCCACCCACCCATGCTGGTCGAGCCGCCGCAAACGCGTCGCCACCTGAGGATACTCCGCCGCCAGGTAGGAAAGGGGCGTCACCCGTTCCGGCCCGACTGCCAACGTCCCGTCTTGCTCCAATTGGATGTGGCTGTCGCCGCCCAGGGCAATGGACAATAAATTCGCCGCTTTGACTGCGGTCTGGTACTCGCCCACCTTGGCCCCTTCCTCGGTGATTGACACCTGTCCCTGCTCGACCAGGGCCAGGTCGGTGGTGGTTCCGCCGATGTCGATCACCAGGGCGTCGTCCAGCGTGGAAAGAAAACGTCCGCCGATGGCGCTGGCGGCCGGGCCAGAGTGGATGGTCTCGACCGGCGTTTGCGAAGCAAATTCGGCCGCCATCAGGGTGCCGTCGCCCCGCACCACCATCAGCGGCGCGTCGATTTGGCGGTGCTCCAGAGCACGGCGCACGGCCACGATGAAGTTTTGCAACACGGCCAGCAATGAGGCGTTCAGCGCCGCGGTGGTCGCCCGCTCGACCGAACCCAGTTTGGTGGATAGCTGGTGGCCGAGCACAACTGGCAGATCGCAAATTCCGGCCAGTGCGCGCTGCACCCGCAGTTCGTGTTCGGGATTGAGGGGGCTGAAGTAGCTGGACACGGCCAGGGCATCGACCTGGTCTTTGATGGCGTTTACCTTGGCGAGGATGCCCGGCAAGTCCAGTTCTTCCTTCTCTTGGCCGAAAAAATCGTGCCCGCCCTGGAAATAGTAGAAATTGGGGGTGGCGAAACGCCCGGCCAGATTGAAGGATTTGATCAGATCGGGATCGTAGCCGACAAGCAAGAGGGCCACGCGCTTGCCCTTGCCCTCGGCGATGGCGTTGGTGGCCAACGTAGTCGAAACCGACACCATTTTCACCGCGGCGGGGTCTTCGATGCGGATGCCCTCGATCACTTTTTCGATGCCGATGGTGAGGTCGCGCTTGGTGGTCAGGCTTTTGGCAGTGGCCAGCACCCGGTGTGCGCCGTAATCCAGCAACATGCCATCGGTGTAGGTTCCGCCGGTGTCGATGCCGAGAACGAGGGGGGGAGTAGTGGGTGGGTCGGACATGGGA
>DUEF01000039.1 GCA_011176555.1 Caldilineae bacterium | reverse complement strand
CAGCCGTCAGATGAGGCCAAATCTCCCACACAGCGGCGTCGAAGCCGAGCCCGGCCAGATGCGTAGCCCGATCCGCCGACGTGACGCCGAACTCTTTCTGGTGCCAGGCGATCAGATTATTCAGCCCGCGATGTTGGATCAGCACGCCTTTGGGCCGCCCGGTGGAGCCAGAAGTGTAGATCACATAGGCCACATGGTCCGGCGAAATCCGCACTCCGGGATTCTCATCCGACTCTAGCGTAATCGCAGGCCACTCGCCATCCAGCGCCACCACCCGCGCGTCCGTCTCCGGCAAATCATCGACCAACGCGGTCTCGGTCAGCGCCACCCGCGCGCGAGCATCCTCCATGACAAAAGCAAGTCGCTCTTTGGGATAAGCCGGGTCCAAAGGCAGATAAGCGGCGCCGGTCTTCAGCACGGCCAGCATGGCCGCCACCGTCTGCGGCGAGCGCTGCATGAAGATGGCGACTATCGAATCTGGCCCCACGCCCTGGCCGAGCAGGTAATGCGCCAACCGGTTGGCTCTGGCGTTCAGCTCGCCGTAGGACAGTGCGTCGGTCGGCCCCGCCAGCGCCAGCGCCCGGGGCGACCGTTCGGCCTGCCTCTGCACCCGCTCATGCACGAAATCGTCGGCATCGAACGGCGAAGCCGTTGCATTCCATGTTTCGATCAGTAATCTGCGCTCGGGCGACGTCAAGATCGAGATGGAAGCCAGGGGGCCCTCGCTCCGTTCGCCGAAGCCATGAAGAATCGTCTGTAAATGCCCCATCATCCGCTCGATTGTCTCCGCCCCAAAGAGACGGGCGTCGTACAGCAATCGCAACGACATCTCCCTGCCGGGAACGACGACGAGAACAAGGGGGAAATTCGTGATCGACTCCGTCTCCACATTGCGCAAATCCAGCCCCTTGCTCTCTTCTACGGCATCCTCCAGCGGGATATTCTCGAACACCAGCAGGCTCTCGAACAGAGGTGCGCCGGGGGCGATATCGCTCCAGGATTGGATATCGACGAGAGGCGTATACTCATATCGCCGCATCTCCACCTGCTGCGCCTGCAATTCCCGCAACCACTGAACCACTGAGACATTTTCCGGGACCTGCACCCGCACCGGCAACGTATTGATGAACAAACCGATGATTTCATCCGCGCCGGACAACTCCGATGGCCGCCCGGAGACGGTCGCCCCATACACCACGTCATCCTTGCCGCTGTACCGGCTCAGGAGCAACGCCCAGGCTCCTTGCAGAAGCGTGTTCAGCGTCAGCCCATGCCGTCGCGCCAATTGTTGCAACCGCAGCGTCAATTCTGCCTGTGCAACCGCCTCCACATCGGCGAATTCGCCTTCGCCCTCCATTCCCGCGGCCAGACGCCTGGCGACAGTCAGGGGCGTCGGCTCCGTAAAGCCCGCCATCTTCTCCCGCCAGTAGCGCTCCGCCGCCTCCATGTCCTGGCGCTTCAGCCAGACGATGTAGTCGCGATAAGGTCGGGGTTTGGGCAATTGCAGCTCCTCTCCCCGCAGATAAGCGGCGTAAAAGGCGAACACCTCCTTCAGCAACAAGGGGATGGACCATCCGTCCATAAGCAGGTGATGATGCGTCCACACCAACCTGTACTCCTCATCCGCCATCCGAATCAGCGACAACCGCAAGAGAGGCGCTTTGGTCAAATCGAACCCGCGCTTCCGCTCCTCCCGCAAGTACTCGTCCAGGCGCTCCTGCTGTTCCTCCGGCGTTGCTGTTCGCCAACCGAGCTCGGTCACCGTCACCTCGGCCTGCCGCTGCACCACCTGAATCGGCTCCTTCAGCCCCTCCCACAGAAAGGCGGTGCGTAGCGCCTCATGCCGGTCCACAACTCGCTGCCAGGTGCGACGGAAAGCATCGATATCCACGTCCCCATGCCACGCGGCGGTGAGCAGCTCCACATAGACGCCCGATTCAGGCTCGTACAGCGTATGAAACAGCATGCCCTGCTGCATGGGGGTTAGGGGATAAAAGGTCTCAATGTTTTTCCGATCCATGCCAGTTCTCCTAAATCAATTATCGCCTGCCACAAGCTGACTGACAAGATTGGCCAACTCCTGAACATAGAGATTGGCCCATCTTTCGACCGTTTTTCTGTCATGCAATTCACGGCTGTACAGCCAACGGACGTGCAATTGATCGGCGCTCACGATGGAGACGATATGCAACTGGGCTGCACGCTCTCCGTCTGGATGTTGCTCCGGTCCAACCTCCTCCTCGGCGACGCGAATACGCTGCGGCGCGATGTGACTCAATGTCTTCCGGGCCTGCATCAGAATTCTCTGCCAGCGCCCGGCCCAGGGTTGCTGCATCCGTTCCCCCTCCTGCGCACTCTGCCCTCGTCCAAAATCACCCAGGTAGTTGAAACTGATCTGAGGATCGGGAATAGTCTGCATTTGCCGATGAAGCGCTTCATCCTCATGCAAATAGCGCAAAAGCCCATAGCCAATACCGCCGATTGGCGCCGCCTGCAACTGTTCCCGCACCGACAAAACCTGCTCCCTGGCTCCGGCGCTCTTTTGCAGTCGCAGGGTCATCGGGAAAGCGCTGGTGAACCAACCGGTGGTGCGAGAAATATCCACATCCGGGAAAATATCCTCCCGCCCATGACGCTCCAGCTCCAGCAGCATCCTTTCGAGACCGCTTTCACGCTTCAACACTCGCAACAGCGCCGTCACCAGCACATCATTCACGCGCAAACCCGACTGCGCCGGTATCTGGCTCAAAAGAACATGGCTGGAGTCGGCTTCCAGCGATATGGACACATGCTCGGTGACGGCAAAAGTATTCCGCCCCTGCGGATGATCCACGGGCAGAGTCAATGCGGGCGCATCCGCCATCTCCAGCCAGAAGGGGGCCTCCTCCCGCACTTCCGCACTCTGAGCATACCGTCGCAAGCGCTGTGCCCAACTCAAAAACGTCGTTCCCTCCGCCAGCGGCTCAGCTTTCTGTCCCCTGTCCGCCTGCCGGTACATCACCTGGAAGTCCTCCAGCAGAATGCGCCACGAGACGCCATCCATGATCAGATGATGGAACACGAACAGCAGGCGGGCGGGCGCGTCGGCTCCCATGTCCAGGTAAGCGACCCGAAAGAGCGGCCCATCATAAATGTTGAGGCTCTGCTGCAATTCCGTCGCCCTGGCCGCGATAACTTGCGCCCGCTCTGATTCCGCCGCGGCCGACAAATCCATGATCACAAAGGGAGGCGTTTCATCCCGGACTTCATACTGCCGCCAGATATCGCCGACCCGCTCGAAACGCAGACGCAGGGAGCCATGCGCTTCCATCAATCCGCGCACGACCTCCTCCAGGACGTCGGTTCTGAGCCCGCCATGAATCTCCAGGAGCATGGAAGTGTTCCACTGATGCGGATAATCGCCATAACGGCTGAAGAATTGCTCCTGGATGGGCGTCAAGCGCGCTGAAAGCACCTCCTCTTCAGCCTGACCTTCCCCATCCCCCGGCGCTGTCGCCGCGTCCAATTCCGCAATCAGAGCGGCGATGGTGGGCGTTTCGAAGAGCCGCCGCGGCGTCAGGCGCAGCCCCTTGCGCCTGGCGAGCCCCACAACCTGGATGCTCATGATCGAATCGCCGCCCAGATCGAAGAAATTGTCCAATATCCCCACCCGCTTTGCTCCCAACACCTGAGACCAAATCGCGGCCAGTTGTCGCTCCCCCTCGGTTCGGGGCGCGATGTACTCCGTTTTCAGCGCCTCCCGCGACCACTCGGGCGCAGGCAGAGCGCGGCGGTCCACCTTGCCGTTGGGGTTCAGGGGGATGGCGTCCAAGACGACAAAGGCGGCGGGGACCATGTAATCGGGCAGAGAACGCAGACAGTGTACTCGCAACACCCCGGCATCCACGTCATTGTTCCCGACCGGTGTGACGTACGCCACCAGCCGCTTGTCCCCGGGCGAATCCTCTCGCACCAGCACCACGCTTTCCCGCACGTTCTCGTGTCGCACCAGCACCGATTCGATCTCGCCCAATTCCACCCGGAAGCCCCGTATCTTCACCTGAAAATCGATCCGTCCCAGATACTCGACATCGCCGTCGGGCAGCAAGCGCGCCAGATCGCCGGCCTTGTACAGGCGAGCGCCGGGATCCCCGCCAAACGGGTCGGGTACAAAACGGTCGGCCGAGAGTGCGGGCCGGTCGAGATAACCGCGAGCAATCCCCGCTCCGCCCACATGCAACTCGCCGGGCACGCCAAAAGGCTGGGGTTCGCCCTGCCTGTCCAGCACGTAAAGCGTCATGTCCGGTATCGGTCTCCCGATGACGCTGCCCGCTCCCGCCTCCACATCCGCCCGACTGATGGGCCGATACGTCACGTGCACCGTCGTCTCCGTGATCCCGTACATGTTCACCAATTGCGGCTTCTCGTCACCGAAAAGATCGAACCACGGTCGCAAACTCTGCAACTCCAACGCCTCACCGCCGAATATCACCCAACGCAGAGGCGTTTCGGCTGGCGTCTCCGCCTCCGCCGCCGCCCGGATCAACTGACGAAAGGCCGACGGCGTCTGATTCAACACCGTCACGCCCTCGGTCAGGAGCAGGTCGTAGAAGGATTCCGGCGAACGGCTCACCAGATAGGGAACCACCACCAGTCGCCCGCCATACAGCAGCGCGCCCCAAATCTCCCACACCGAGAAGTCAAACGCATAGGAGTGGAAAAGCGTCCATACGTCATTCTCATCGAAATGATACCAGGGTTCGGTCGCGGTCAGCAGGCGCACCACGTTGGTGTGGGGAATCAGCACGCCCTTGGGTCGCCCCGTCGAGCCGGACGTGTAGATCACATACGCCAGATTCTCGGGATCCAGGGCGATGGCGGGGTTGTCCTCTGGCTCCTGCTGGATTTCCTCCCAGGCGTCATCCAGCGAAAGCGCCTCGATCTCCAACTCCGCCGCTCGCTCCATCAGCGAGCCCTGGGTGATAAGGAGGGGCGCTTTCGTGTCCGCCAGCATGAACGCCATGCGCTCCAGCGGATACACCGGATCGATGGGCACATACGCTCCTCCCGCCTTCAGCGCGCCCAGGATCGCAATCACCGTCTCGGCCGACCGTTCCAGCAGCAACCCAACCGGCGTCTCTGGCCCCACCCCGCGCCGACGCAGGTAGTGGGCCAACTGATTCGCCCTGGCGTTCAAAGCCCGGTAGGTGTACCGCTCATCCACGAAGGTGAGCGCTACGCGCTGCGGCGTGCGCTCCACCTGCGCCTCGAACCACTCCACCAGCGTGCGCTCCGCCGGAAAAGGCTGTGGCTCGGGGAAGGCGTGAAGCACCTCCGCCCGCTCCTCCGCCGACAGAAGCGGCAAGCGGGAAAGAGGCTGGTCGGGAGCAGCGGCCACGCCCGCCAACAGGTTCTGGAAGTGCCCCATCATCCGCTCGATGGTCTCCTGATCGAAGCGACTGGCGTCATATTGCAGCCGTAATGACAACTCCCGGCCGGGAACCACCACGAAAACCAGAGGGAAGTTGGTGGTCGATTCCGTCTTCACATTCTGCACATCGAGCCCCTTGCCGCCTTCCACGATGTCATCCAAAGGAATGTTCTCGAACACCAGGAGGCTCTCGAACAGCGGCGCTCCGGGGGGAACCTCACTCCAGGATTGGATGTCGGCGAGGGGGGTGTATTCGTACCGGCGCATTTCCACCTGCTGCGCCTGCAATTCCTGGAGCCACTGACTCAGCGCGGCATCCGCTGGAACCTGCACGCGCACCGGCAGGGTGTTGATGAACAGCCCGATGATTTCGTTCGCACCGGGCAAATCCGCCGGACGCCCCGAGACCGTGGAGCCATACACCACGTCGTCGTTCCCGCTGTACCGGCTCAGGAGCAGCGCCCACACGCCCTGTATCAGCGTATTCATGGTGAGGCCATAGCGCTGGGTCAGGCGTTTCAGCGCCGTGGTCAACTCCTCCGAGACCTCCACCTCGACATCAGTGAATCCCCCCTCTGCCGGAGCCCCGGACGACCTGTCCACCACCAGGGGCGTCGGCGCGGTGAAGCCCGCCATCTTCTCCCGCCAGTAGCGCTCCGCCGCCTCCATGTCCTGGCGCTTCAGCCAGACGATGTAGTCGCGGTAAGGACGAGGTTTGGGCAACTGCAACTCCTCTCCCCGCAGGTAGGCGTCGTAAAAAGCGAACACCTCTTTCAGCAGCAGGGGAATGGACCAACCATCCAGCAGCAGGTGGTGATGCGTCCACACCAACTCGTACTCCTCATCCGCCATCCGAATCAGCGCCAGGCGCAGCAGAGGCGCTTCCGCCAGATCGAATCCTCGCTTCCGCTCCTCCCGCAAATACGCTTCCAGACGCTCCTCTTGTTCCTCCCGCGTCAAAGTGCGCCAATCCTGCTCACTCACCCTCACCTCGGCCTGCCTTTGCACCACCTGAATCGGCTCCTTCACGCCCTCCCACAAAAAAGCGGTGCGCAACGCGGGATGCCGATCCACGACCCGTTGCCAGGTGCGCCGAAAAGCCTCCATGTCCACGCTGCCCCGCCAGGTGGCGGTGAGCAGTTCCACGTAGACGCCCGAGTCAGGCTCGTACAACGTATGAAACAGCATGCCCTGCTGCATGGGTGACAGGGGATAAAAACTCTCGATGTTCTTTCGATCCATAAGTGAAACTCGGTACTTCGTTGGTAGCGACTTCGTTGAACTGACGGGGAATAATCGACTGGTCTACGGATTTACTGGCCTACATGTCATCTAACCGAGAAAGGATGTCCTCGAAGTCCTGGAGATCACTCTCATCCCAACCGAAATCGGCTACATCCGATTGAGTGAAACCGCCAGCATCCGGGGAGAGACAGTGTTCGATCAGCGCCCGCAAGGCCGCCATGAATTCATCGGCCAACGCCGCGAGGGTGGAGGAACTATAACGCCGAGGATCGCACTGCCAGCGTAAACGCATGCGCCCATCCTGCACAACGGCCTCCAGCTCCACAGCAGATGACGGCCCGTCCCCCGGGTTGCGCTCCGCTCCCGTCGATTCGGGGGCGATGCGGATAGCGGGGAGTCCGGCAATCCATTCGGCCGGTGATTGGGTGAGACGGAAGGAGAAAGGAGGCCGGGGCAAGGAGCGGAGGTGGGTGCGGATGGCTTCGTCTTCGTGCAGATACCGCAACAGGCCGTAGCTCAGGCCCCCATGCGGGATCGATCGCAGTTGCTCCTTGATGCTCTTGATGGCCTCGCCCGGATGTTCGTCAGCGGGCAGGGAGAGCGCCACGGGATAGGTGGCCGTGAACCGTCCCGCCGTGCGCGACGCATCCACATCTTCGGCGATGGACTGCATTCGGACGTCGCTCTCGATATCCACCAGAAGCGCTAAGTCATCGCCGTGGCGGACGACAGCCTGGTGAAGGGCGGTGAGGAGCAGGTCGCGGGGCTCGGTATGATACGCCAGCATCGCCTCATCCAACAAAGCTGCGGTCTCATCCTCAGACAGCTCCCGCATGATGGCAGCGACGTCGGTCTCGCCGTCGGCATCGGGATCAACGGGCGGCGGGACGAACTGGGCGCTCAGCGTGTCCAGCCAGTAGGGGAGGTCGTCCTGCACCGCCTCGCTCTGGGCGTATTCCTGCAAGCGCTGCGCCCAGTGGATGAAGGCGGTGGTCTTGGGCGGTAGTTGTACGGGACCGCCCCGCTCCAGCATCGCCATCACAGCCAGGAAATCCTGAAGCAGGATCGGCCAGGATTGGCTGTCGACGACGAGATCGTGAGCGAGGAAAAGCAGGTGGGGGGAGCGATCAGGGCCGAGATGGAAATAGACGACCCGGAACAACGGCCCGGCGGTCAGGTCCAGCTCCGCCCGGAGAGCGGTGATGTGCTCGGTCATCGCCTGCGCTTGCTCTGCCGAGGGGAGGTCGGACAGATCGATGGAGGAGAAAACCGCCATCCGCCCATCTCCACCGTTGTACTGCACCCAGCCCTCCGTCTCTTTCTCGAAGTGAAGGCGCAAAGCGTCGTGATGACGGACGATCTCCTGCACCGCCCGCTCCAACGCCGCCAACGAGGGGGCCTGCGCCAGTTCCAGCAGCAAGGCGCGGCTCCGCAGCGAGGGCTGAGACGCGCGCTCGATGAGTTGCTGTTGCCAGGGAGTCAGCGGAGCTGCGCCCTCCACCAACCCCTGTTCCGCATGGATGCGCGACGCCTGAGAGATCTCGGCCAATTCGGCGATGGTGGGATGTTGGAAGATGTGCATTGGCTCCAACCGAATCCCCACCGCCAGCGCTTTGGAGATCACCTGGATGCTGAGGATGGAATCGCCGCCCAGCTCGAAGAAGCTGTCATGAATTCCGATCTGCTCGGTCCGCAACACCTCCCGCCAGACCTGCGCCAGCAGTTTTTCAAGCTCGGTGCGGGGAGGAACGTACTCCGGCCCGAACTCCGGCGCAGCCACTTCCATCCGGGCCAGCGCCCTGCGATCCACCTTGCCGCTGGGCGTCAGCGGGAAGGCGTCAACGGTGATGAAAAGGGAGGGGAGCATGTAGTCGGGTAGCTGGGAGTGAAGGAAGGGCTTGAGATCGTCCGCGGATGGCGCTTCCTCGTTCAGCGGGATGAGATACGCCACCAGTCTGCTGGCCCGCGCCTCCTCTGGAACGACGACCACGGCGGCTCTGACCGCAGGGTGGCGCTCCAGCACGGCCTCGATCTCGCCCAGCTCGATGCGGTAGCCCCGCACCTTGACCTGCTGGTCGATGCGACCCATGAATTCAATGCGACCATCGCCGAGGAACCGCCCCAGATCGCCGGTGTGGTAAAGCCGGGCTCCGGGCTCCGGGCTGAAGGGATCGGGGATGAACTTCTCGGCTGTGAGCCCGGGGCGGTCCAAATAGCCGCGGGCCACGCCCACGCCGCCAATGCAGATCTCGCCAGGGACGCCCACGGGCGCAGGCTCCAGCGCCTCGTCGAGGATGTAGACCTGGATGTTGTGGATGGGGCGGCCGATGGGAACGGAGGGGGTGCGCTGCTGCGCCGGATCGACGAAGCCAAAGGTGGGGCCCACAGTGGCCTCGGTGGGACCATAAGCGTTGACGAAGCGTCGTCCCTGGGCCCAGCGCTCGATGATCTCCCAGGTGCAGGCCTCGCCCGCAGAGATGATGGTCTGCAAATCGGGCAATGCAACCGGGTCCAAAACGGCCAGCAGGGATGGCGGCAACGTGACGGTGGTGATACGCTGGTTGCGAAGCAAATCGAGCAGTTTGGTGGGGGAAAGCAGGGCGTCGCGCGGGCTCAGCACCAGGGTGGCGCCAGGATACAGCGCCATGAATATCTCGGAGACGGAAGCATCGAAGCTGAAGGAGGCGAATTGCAGCACGCGGGAATGTCCGTCCACGCCAAAGCCCTGCGTCTGGGCATGCACCAGGTTGGTGAGCCCGCGATGTTGCAACATCACGCCTTTGGGGCGGCCGGTAGAGCCGGAGGTGTAGATGACGTAAGCGAGATGCTGGGATGAAACAGGGAGGTCGGGGTCAGCTGTGGGGCGGGAGGCGATGGCGGGGTCGTCGAGCAAAACGATTTGCGCATTGCGTACTGCGTATTCTGTGATTTCCGGCCAGAGGTCTTCACCCCGAATGTTTTCGTACGCCAGCAGGATCGAAATACCCGCATCCTCGATCATGTAGCGGATGCGCTCGGGGGGGTAGGAAGGATCGATGGGCAGATAGGCCGCGCCGGCCTTCATCACGCCCAGCAGCGCTGCGACCATGTCGGGCGAGCGCTCCATGAAAATGCCGACAGGCGTATCGGGCTGCACGCCCAGCGCCAGCAAATGATGGGCAAGTTGATTGGCGCGAGCGTTCAATTCGGCGTAGGTGAGCTCGACGCCCTCATCGCCAACGAAACGCACGGCCACGGCATCCGGTCGCTCCCGGGCGTGCCGTTCGACGCGGCGGAAGACCGGCTCGTCCAGGAGGACATTCTCCCGGGTGTCATTCCAGGTCTGCAACTGCGCCAGCTCGGCGTCGGTGATGAGACGCAACTGGTCGATGGAAATATCGGGCCGGGCCGCCGCCTCGCCCAGCAGGGTGAGGAAGTGCTCCACCATGCGCTGGATGGTGTCCTGTTCGAACAGATCGGTGTTGTACTCCATGGCCCCGACCAGCGCTTCCTCGTCCTGGATCATGGACAACACCAGATCGAAGCGGGC
>DUEF01000389.1 GCA_011176555.1 Caldilineae bacterium | reverse complement strand
GATATGGACGCAGGCGACCGCTGCGTGGTCATGCTCACCCGGCAGTTGGCCAGCACGCGCGGCGTGTCCGAGGCTCACATCGTGCAGGAGGACGGGACGGCCAAGCTCTGCCTGCATTATGACCCCAACCTGGTCTCTCTGAGCAAAATCCAGCGCATGGCCGAACGGGCGGGAGCTGAAATCAGCCAGCGCTACCGCCACGAAGCCATCCCCCTGGACAATATCCCTGCCGCCGACGCGGCCAGCAGCCTGACCCGCGCCCTGGAAAAGATGACCGGGATGCTACACGCCAATGTCAATTACGCCGCGGGCGTCGCTTCCGTCGCCTACGATAGCGAACGCCTGTCGCGCCGGGAGATCGAAGACGCCATCCGCGGGTTGGGCTATCGACCGCTGGCCGAGCCAGGAGAGGACGCGGGTGCAGTAGCTGCGGGCGAGCGAATGGAGGAAGAAAGGGAGGACGATCATGGCAGCGCCCCTGCATTCCTGCCACACTGGATGCAAGAACGCTGGACGCTGATCCTGGTGGCGTTGGCGGGCCTCTTTCTGCTTGTCGGCTGGGCGGGGGAACGCTGGTTTGGCCTGAACGAAAACATCGCCCTGGCTTTTTATCTGCTTTCCTACCTGGCCGGTGGCTACGACATCGCCACGCACGCCATCCCCGGCCTGGTCAAGGGACGTTTCGACACCGATGTGCTGATGCTGGCCGCGGCCGCGGGGGCGGCGATCCTGGGCGAGTGGCCGGAGGGCGCATTCCTGCTCTTCCTCTTCAGCCTGGGGCACGCGGGCGAGCATTATGCGCTGGACCGGGCGCGCGACGCGGTCAATGCCCTGGGCGAGCTCATGCCCAAAACCGCGCGGGTGAAGCAGGATGGCCGGATCACAGAGCTGCCGGTGGAGCAGGTGCAGATAGGCGACATCGTGGTCGTGCGACCCGGCGACCGCATCCCGGTGGATGGGCAAGTGACAGCCGGAGCCGGAGCCGTTGATCAGAGCCCCATTACCGGCGAAAGCGCGCCCTTGGCCAAAAGTGCGGGCGACGAGGTCTTCGCCGGGACCATCAACCAGGAAGCGGCGCTGGACATCGAGACGACAAGGCTGGCCAAAGACAACACCCTCAGCCGGGTGATGCAGATGGTGGCCGAGGCGCAGAGCCAGCAAAGCCCCACCCAGCGCTTTACCGAGCGCTTCACATCCCGGTTTGTCCCCGCCGTGCTCATCCTCGTCGTGGCCGTCATCATCATCCCGCCGCTGATAGGTGGGTCGTCCTGGCAGAGCAGTTTTTATACCGGCATGTTGCTTCTGGTGGCCGCCTCGCCCTGCGCCCTGGCTATCGGTGCGCCGGCCTCGGTGCTGGCGGGCATCGCCCAGGCCGCGCGCAACGGCGTGCTGATCAAAGGCGGCGTGCATCTGGAAAACCTGGGCACGGTGAAAGTCATGGCTTTCGACAAGACCGGCACCCTCACCCAGGGGCATTTCCAGGTCACCGACATCATCCCCCTCGACGGCGCTGACCCCGACCGCTTGCTGGCCGTGGCCGCGAGCGTCGAACAGCAATCAAACCATCCCCTGGCTCTGGCCGTGGTGGAGGCCGCACAAGAAAAAGGCCTGGATATTCCCACTTCCGATGGGATGGAGAACCTGGCCGGGCGCGGCGTCAGCAGCGAGGTCGAGGGCAAGCCCGTCCTCATCGGTTCGATCAAGCTCTTCCAGGAAAGAGACGGGCACGTGCAGGATGGGCAGGTGGAAGAGACCATCGCCAGGCTGGAGGGCGCAGGCAAGACGACCATGGCCGTCAGCTATGATGGGGAGTTCCTGGGCATTTTGGCCCTGGCCGACGCGCCCCGCTCCGGCGTCCGCCAGACCATGCAGCAACTCATGGATCTGGGCGTCGAGAAGTTGGTGATGCTGACGGGCGACAATGATCGGGTGGCGCGGGAAATCGGCCAGGAGGTGGGGGTCACCGATGTTCGGGCGGAGTTGATGCCCGAGGAGAAGTTGGCGGCCATCGAGGAGTTGAAACAGGAGCATGGTTCGGTGGCCATGACGGGCGACGGCGTCAACGACGCGCCGGCCCTGGCCACAGCCACCGTGGGCATCGCCATGGGCGCGGCGGGCACGGCCGTGGCGCTGGAGACGGCGGATGTGGCCCTGATGGCGGACGATCTGGGCAAACTGCCCTTCGCCGTGGGCCTGAGCCGGGCCAGCCGCCGCATCATCGTGCAGAATCTAGCCATCTCCCTGGGCGTGATTTTCCTGTTGATCGGCGCGTCGGTGGCGGGGGTGGTCGCGCTCAGCGGTGCGGTGCTCCTGCACGAGGGTAGTACGATCGTGGTGGTGTTGAACGCGCTGCGTTTGCTCCGTTATGATTACTCCTGATCCGCTGTCATCCAATATGCAACGCGGTGTGTTATATCTGCCGGTGAAATAGCAGCTTCATTGCAGTTGCACTTGTCGCACCGCTCAGGCGATGCTATGATGAAACAATGGAACTGTCTCCAGTGCCGGGACGTGGCTTTTCGTCAGGTGACAGCAACCTCCGGCGAATATTTTTTTGAGCGGAATCACCAACCCCCACCATTCGTGAGGGCCGACCATGAAAAGAATATCCGCAACGCCTATATCTTCACTCCGGGTTCACTTATATCGCTTCGCGGCGCTGACATTCATTGCAATACTGTTCGGCTGTCTCTTGCTCCCAAATCCGGCAGCCGGGGACAGTACAGAAGCGGGGGCGACAGAATCACAGGTCGGACTTTCAGAACCCCTGGACGAGCCGCCGCCCTACGCGCCCTGGGTGCATCTGGCCGAACTCACGAACTCAGATGGTGCGGGGAACAACCCTGGTTTTGGCGACATCCTTGCCATCAGCCCGGATGGGAATACGATTGTCGCGGGCGTTCCTCTACATAGCTACAGCAGCGGCAATCACGACGAAGACGGCCTGGTTCGAGTCTACACCAAGCCGGAAGGGGGTGAATGGGAGGACGCACACGAGACAGCCATCCTTACGGCCAGCGATGGTTACGATGTAGACAGGTTTGGCATCACTGTCGCGATCAGTGATGACCT
>DUEF01000388.1 GCA_011176555.1 Caldilineae bacterium | reverse complement strand
GTGGGCGATTGGGCGGGGAGCGGCGTGGGCGAGGGAGCAGGCGCGACGCCACCACCAAGCATCTTGGCAACGAAATAAAAGGCGACGCCTGTAATCACGATTGCGAGAAAAGGAATCAGGAGCGCGGCCCAGGGGGAACGGGAGCGCTGCTGGCGTCGATGTAGTTTGTAGCGTCGTTGACTCATACAGACTCCGGGGAGTGGAGATTTACAACATGGAAGTATACCATGTGTTTGGGGTTCGTACACAAGTCTGGAAACGTCATGTCGAAGCGAAGTGAGACATCCCCTTGACGGCACGCACATCATATCAGGGATTAGTGCCCTACGTACGTCATGTCGAAGCGAAGCGAGACATCCTCTTGGTTGCCGTCTGCCGCATCATCCAGGGGATTTCTCCTCCCGCTGGTCGTCGAAATGACGGGGGTGCTGTTGGTGGAAATCAGTTGCATCCTGACAGATCCGGGCCACCGCCAACGCCAACTCCTCCTCGAACAGGCCGCCGGTGAAGGTGATGGATGTGGGTAGCCCCGCCGCGCTGAAGCCGTTGGGAACCACCACGGCCGGATGTCCGCTGAGATTGGTGAGCAGGAGATTGTCGGTTTCGATGGACGGGGCCACATACACATCGATCTCGTCCATCAATTCCGCCATCGCCTGCATCAACTGTGTGCGGATGCGGTTGGCCTGGATGTATTCGACGGCCGGGATCAGGCGGGCCTGCCGGAACACGTTGGGCCAGGCGTCATTGCTCTGTCGCACCAGCAGGTCATCGCGATTGGTGCGCGTCAGTTCGTCGAAGGCGGCGGCGGCCTCGACGGTGAGGATGATCTGCAAGGCGTCGCTGGGAAAAGCGGGCAGTTGGATGGGGATCAGGTCGGCGCCCAACGCGCGTAGCGCGTCCAGCGTTCGCAGATCGTTGTCCCGGCCTGCGTAATCGCTCTCGAAGGCGTCGGCCACATAACCGATGCGCAGGCGGGCCAAATCGACTGTTCGGGGCCAGACAAATGGCCGGTCGACGACCGTGGGGTCGGATGCGTCGGGCCCGTGGATGGCCTGGAAAACCAGAGCGCAGTCCTGCACCGAGCGGCACATGGGCCCGATCTTGTCCATGCTCCAGCTCAGGGCCATGGCCCCATGTCGACTGACGCGGCCAAAGGTGGGGCGCAAACCGCTGACGCCGTTGCGTGTGGCGGGCGAGACAATCGAACCCCAGGTCTCGGTGCCGATGGCGAAACCCACCAGCCCGGCCGCAGTCGCCGCGCCCGACCCGGCCGAAGAACCGCTCGCCCCCTGTTTCAGATCCCAGGGTGTTTTCGTCGTCCCGCCGAACCACACATCCCCCCAGGCCAGCGCGCCCATGCTGAGCTTGGCCACCAGCACCGCGCCCGCCGCTTCCAGGCGCTGCACCACGGTGGCGTCCATGTCGATGACCTGCTCGCGGTAGGGCGTCGCGCCCCAGGTGGTGGGATAGCCTCTGACCGCCAGCAGATCCTTGGCGCCCCAGGGGATGCCGTGCAAGGGTCCTCGATAGCGCCCCGCCGCAATTTCTGCATCCGCGCGCTGGGCCTGCTCCCGAGCCAGTTCCTCGGTGAGCGTGATCACGCACTGCAACTGGGGATCGAAACGCTTGAGGCGCTCCAGATACAGTTCGGTCAGGGCCGCGGCGCTGATCTGGCGAGTGCGAATCAAGCCCGCCAAACGGTGCACCGGCCAAAAGGCGAGCTCCGCCAGGTCGGCGGGCAGGTCGGCGGCGGGGAGTTCCAGCGGGCGGCGGGGAGCGGGGGCGGCTGGTCGGGTTTTCGCCAGGGGTTGCGGATCGAAAACCAGCGCTGGCGGCGTGCTGTTGGGCAAATCCACCGCCCGCAGTTGGCGGTAAGCGGCCACACGCTCCCGCACCTCGTCGAGCATCTGCGCCCGTTCGCCGTCGGTGAAGGACAAATCGGCCAACTTTTCCGCGCACCGGATGGTTTCGACGGTGATGTCCGCTTGTTCGTTCGCTGCGTTCGCACTCATAAAATTTCGACTCCTGGTGTATACTTTGGGCTGATGATGGATCGAGCAACCATGATGACTTCTTGCATCTCACCCGACGACTTGCATCTTGCCGTGCAGGCGCTGCTGGGCGGACGACTCGTCGTTTTCCCGACCGAAACGGTTTATGGCGTGGCCGCGCTGGCGCAAAACGAAGCCGCGGTGCGCTCATTGTACCAGGCCAAGTCCCGCCCTGACCATCTGGCGCTGCCGGTGATGGTGGCGTCATCCGACCTGATCCCGACCATCGCCCGGCCCCGACCGGGGTTCTGGGCCCTGGCCGAGCGCTTCTGGCCCGGCCCGCTGACGATCATCCTGCCCAAAACGCCGGCCCTGCCCGACATCGTCACTGCCGGGGGCGACACCGTCGGCCTGCGCATCCCCGACCACCCGCTGGCCCTCGAATTACTGCGCCTCGTCGCCGCGCCCCTGGCCGTCACCAGCGCCAATCGCTCGGGCCAGCCGCCCGCCCGGAGCGCAACCGAAGCCCGGACTCAGCTCGATGGCCGGGTGAGCCTGATCGTGGATGGCGGCCCCGCGCCCGGCGGCCAACCCTCCACCGTCATCGACCTGACAACCGAGCCCCCGCGCATCCTTCGTCCCGGCCCGATCACGGCCGCCGCCATCGGGGACGCCTTTCCTCTTCCCGGTCTGCCGTGATACAATGCCGACCGTCAGCATCAATCCTCATCCCACCCGAACAAAAGCGCAACTTAGCGAACGATTATGGAAAAACCAATTGTCGCCTGCATTCAACACAGGCTCACCGTTTCCGAAAATGCTGCCGATTACGACGCTCACCTGAGTCGATTTCTGCGCATGGCCAAGGCCAAGGGTGCAGTTCTGGCGCTCTTCCCCGAGTTGAGCGGCCTGGGTTCCGCCATCCCCACCTTCAGCGGTTGGCGCAACAGCCTGCTCAAAAAGGCCAAGGGGCAGCCCACCGGCTTGTGGCAGCGCACCAAGGCAAAACTCGCTGGCGGGGCCGCCAACATCACACGCGCCGACCTCAACCAGACGCTGGTGGAAACGTTGTCCGCCATGCCTGAGTCCTTGCACGACGCTTATGTCAGCGGCTTTTCCAACCTGGCGCGGCAATACGACATGACCATTGTCGCCGGTAGCCTGTACGAATTGGAGCCCCGCAGCAACACCATCCAAAATGTGTCGCTGGTGTTCGGGCCGGATGGCTCACTGCTGGGGCGACAGGCAAAAGCGGTGTTATCGCCGCGGGATCAGGCGGTCACACATCCGGCCGAGGGCTGGGGCGTGATCCCGACGCCGGCCGGGCGCGTGGGCATCCTTTTGGGCAATGACGCGCTCTATCCCGAGCCCGCCCGCATCCTGGCCTACCAGGGCGCCGACATGTTGCTGACGATGGCCGCGGTCACTCGCCCCGCCACGTATCACAAGATCCGTCAGGCCGCACAGGCGCGCTGCCAGGAGAACCAGCTCTACGGCATGGTCAGTTTCCTGGTCGGGCCCGATCCTTTCGCCGATGCGGACGCGCCGCAATTCGTGGGCAAAAGCGCCATCTTCGCACCGCTCGACTTCACCCCGCGCTTCAGTGGCGTGATGGTGGAAGTGGGTAGCCCCCTGGCCGAGGGCGTGATCACGGCCGAGTGGGATTACCCCGCGCTGGAGGCGTTGTGGCAAGAGAGCGACACCCCGCTGCGCCGGGAGATGCCTTTGCTTCAGGCCGGCCCCATCCTGGCCAATGTGTATGGCAGCGCCGTACCGCTTGCCGATGCCGAGCAGTTGATGCTGGAAGCGCCCGCCGTGATCGTGGAAGATGAGAAACCGGAAGCAGAAGAAACCGAACCAGCCACAGACGAAGCGCTGACAGATGACGATTCGCAGCCGCTACCGGCCCTGCAACCGCTGCTGCCCGACGCCACCATCGCCCTGTTCGAGGATGATTTCCTGGCCGAGGTCGCGCTCGAGTCCAACGCCGAGGAGGAGGCGGACAGCGAAGCTGAGGATCCTGATTCGCCCGCCGAGGAGGCGCTGAGTCCGCAGGCGGATGCAGAAGCGCCATCCGGGGATGATCTGCCGGCGGTCGAGCCAGAAATGGATGCCGGAGAAACAGAGCAAACGGTCGAGCCAGAAGTGGCGCCAGTCGCTGAGGTGACGGAGCCCGCGGTGACGGCCGATCCTGATCTCGACCTGGATGCTGTTCCCCCGCCGCCCCCACCGCCCCCGGCCATCGAGGAGACGGAAGCGGAAGCGGACGCGGCGGACGAACAGGTGGAAGCGCCGCTGGAATCTTCCGGCCCCGCCGTGATCGCCACACCCGAAGCCGATGACGAATCCCAACCCTGGTGGAAACGGGTTTTGTCGTAGATGCAGCGTTGTCCCCACCC
>DUEF01000387.1 GCA_011176555.1 Caldilineae bacterium | reverse complement strand
TCATCGGCGGCAGTTTGAATAACGATGTCCTCGCCCTGGCCTGGGGCGCTGTCGCTTTCGCTTTGCTGGCGATGGCCTCGTCGCCAGGGCGCTGGCTTTTGGCCGCGGCCGTCATCGTGGCCGGGCCATCCCCAGCCCCCCACAGCGACGCCGCCGCCCACATCGACCCCAACCCCGCTCCCCACAGACACACCCGTGGCAACGCCAACCCCCACCCCCGACAGATAAACATGTCTCCTCCTCGCCCCGCCCCGCCTGACGCCTGGCACCCGCTGTTACTGGCCAACAAAGCCATTTTGCTGGCAGCGACTTTTTTTGCGTTGTGGCTCACACACACCAGCATTCGGGGCGAAGCAGGCATCGTTATCGCCGGTTATCTGGCGCTAACGCTCGTTTATCTGCTGGCGCTTTATCGCGCGCAGCGCCACGCCGCCGGGTTGCACCTCCTGGGCTACGGCCTGGACCTGGGATTAGCGCTCTACCTGCTGACCATTAGCGGCGGTTTGATTTCACCATTCTGGCCCCTGCTCATCCTGGAAACCTTGCTGCCCGCCCTGTATCTGTCCTGGTCGTGGATTATCTGGTTTGGCGCATTCGCCATTGGCCCGTTGTATGTCCTGACGCTCTGGCTGCACTCGTCCAGCCTCTCCTTCTTGACCGACCCTCTGTTTTTACTACGCTACAGCGTGCTCTTCTTGGGCGCTATCGTCACAGCCATCGCCGCCCAGCACCTGCAGCAGACGCGCCAACGCCAATACGAACTGCAAAACACCCTGGCCACCCGCGAGGCCGATCTGGACGCGCAAACCAGACAGCTACAACGCACAGCCGGCGACCTGGGCGACCGCGTCCTACAATTGCGCTCGTTGCAAGAAGTGGCGCGGGCGCTGGCCGCCACGCTAGACCTTTCCTCGACCATGCAGGTTCTGGTAGGACGCATGGTCGCACTCACCGACGCCCAGTACGCCGCTATCGCCCTCTTGGATCACACCGGCGCTGAACTGCGCGGCATTGCCGATTCCAACGCTACGGGCGGGGAGAGCGCCCCCTTCGACTTCACGGTCGAACTCACAGCCGAAGAAATCGAACGCCTTGCACAAGGGAACGTCATCGCCAGCGCCGAGGGAGACAACCTGGGATTCCGGCAATTGCAAGAGACGACGGGCATGAGTATGTTTCTGTGCTTACCGCTGGTGATGCGCGGCGAACCGATTGGAGCGCTCTTTCTGGCCGACAACCGCCCGGACTTCGGCGCCGAACGACAGCGCCAACTGCTCGATTCCTTCTCGTACTTTGCAGCAGCAGCGGTCGAAAACGCCCAACTGTATCAAACCGTGGCCGATAAAAGCCGGGAGCTCGAAACCATCCTCTCTGGGATCGGCGACGGCGTACTCGTTGTCGACGCCGACCTGCGGCTGGTGCTGATGAATCCCATCGCAGTTCGCATTTTCGCCTTGCCCGCACCACCGCCAACGGGAACGCCCATCCAAAATATCTTGCGGCACGAGGATTTTCTGGACATGCTGGAGGAGATACGCGCGGCGTCGGGAGAAGCGATGATGCGCGAGATAGAACTGGCGCCAGGGGCCAACAAGAACGAACGCATTTACCAGGCATTAGCCACACCTCTGACCGTGGGCGCTCATCTTCAAGGCATTGCTACGGTACTGCGCGATGTAACGAGCCAGAAAGAACTGGAACGCATGAAGTCCAACTTCCTCTCCGTCGTTTCCCACGAGTTGAAAACCCCTCTGCACTCCATCAAAGGCTTTGTCGACATCATCCTCATGAACAAAACCGGCCCGGTGACGGACATCCAGCGCGATTTTCTGGAGACCGTCAAGCAGCAGACAGATCACTTGCAACGTATGATCGATGATCTGCTCGAATTCTCGCGTTTGGAATCGGGCCAAATCACCCTGCGCCTGCAGCCAGTCGATATTCCGGTCGTGGCCGAAGCTGTCGTCGATAAGTTGGCCCCCCTGGCGGACGCCTCCGCTGTCACCGTCATCAACCAAGTGCCCGAAGACCTGCCCACCATCTCCGCCGATCCCTGGCGGCTGGAACAAGTGGTCACCAACCTGATCGACAACGCCATCAAATTCACGCCCGCCGACGGCCAGGTCATCATCACCGCTCGCGAAGCGGAGGATTATCTGGAGATGGCGGTTCAGGATTCGGGCATTGGCATCGCACCCGGTGAAACAGAACGCATCTTCGATCGCTTTTATCAAGTGGATGGTGGCGCCAATCGGATGTACAAGGGCGCGGGGCTGGGCCTGACCATCTGCCGTCACATCGTCGAACATCATGGCGGGCGGATCTGGGCCGAGAGCAATCCCCGTGCAGGCGCGACCTTCCATTTCACCGTTTCCAAAAACCTGCAAGCCGCAGACATCGGCGCCCTGGATTTCACGACGCTCCCCCAAGAAAAACGCGGCGCTACGCTTAGCGCATGACGTCACCGCCCACCATGCCCTCCGTCCTTGTCATCATCCCGGCTCATAACGAAGCGGAAAACTTGCCCCACGTCCTCCCCGCCGTACGCGAAGCCGTTCCGGACGCCGATATCCTGATCATCGACGACCATTCCGCTGACGCCACCAGCGCTGTGGCCGGCCAACTGGGCGCAACTGTCGTGCGCCTGCCCAACAACCTCGGCTATGGCGGCGCTGTGCAGACCGGCTTTCGCTTCGGCACTCGTCACGGTTACGCGTATGGCGTCGTTATGGACGCCGATGGTCAACACGATCCCCGCAACGTCCCCGATCTTTTAGCTCATGTGCAAAAAGATGGCTGCGACGTCGTTATCGGTTCCCGCTTCATTGGTGAAATGACCTATCACGCCTCGTGGGTGCGACGGTTGGGCATGCGCATGTTCGCCGCGATCGCCGGTTATCTCACCCGCCGGCCGGTGACAGACGCCACGTCCGGGTTTCAGGCCATGACGGGCGAGGTGATGGGATTCCTGGCCACGGAAGACTATCCCAGCGACTACCCGGACGCCGACACGCTCATCATGCTTCATTACGCCGGTTTTTGCGTACAGGAAGTCCCCGTCACCATGCACGAACGCATTTCCGGCGTATCGATGCATGGCAGCATCTTCAAAAATCTGTACTACATCCCCAAAATGCTGCTATCGATGGCCATCGTCTATTTTCGCTACCACACCCTCGCCGGCGCACAACGAAACGCAACCCGTCATTTCGACGACCAAAGGGAGGAGAAATCCCCCGCATGACGCGCGCCGCCGCCCTCTCCATCGATCTCGAATCCTACTGGCACGCCGAGCTATTGCGCAAACGCATCGATCGTCGCTCGGCCGATGATCGCGTACTCCCGGCCACCCTACCCTTGCTCGATCTGCTGGCCAAGCGCGGAGTGAGAGCCACCTTCTTTGTCGTCGGCGAGATCATCGAATCGCACCCGGCCCTGGTGCAACGCATCGTGCAGGAAGGACATGAAATCGCCTGTCACAGTTTCAGCCATCGCCCCCTGTGGGACTTGAGCGAAGCTCAATTCGATGCGGAACTCGCCCGTTTCAGCGAAATAGTGGGGCGACACCTGCCGGGCGTGAAACCGCGCGGCTTTCGGGCTCCCACCTTCAGCCTGTCTCCTACAACAGCCTGGGCCCTGGATGTGTTGGCGCAACATGGCTACCGCTACGATTCCAGCATCTTTCCCCTGCGCACACCGCTCTACGGCGTCCCCAACGTCCCACCAGCGCCCTACCGCCCCGCGCCCAACCTGGTCGATTCCGATCCAACCTCGCCCATCGTGGAATGGCCGATGACCGCCTGGCGGGCCGGCCCCCTGACAATCCCGGTCTGCGGCGGCTTCTACCTGCGCGTCATGCCCATGCCGCTCATTTTGCACGGTCTGCGCCAGGCCCAAAAACGCGGCCCCATCGTCATCTACCTCCATCCCTGGGAGCTGGACACAGACACGCCCCGTTTACCGCTTTCGCGCGGGGACACCTTTATCACCTACCACAACATCGGCGCGGTCATGCGCCGTCGCCTGGAGACGTTGCTCGACAACTTCGACTTCACGCCTTTATGGGATGTGTTGCGCGCCGGAAATTACGATATCTCTGGATAAACGATCTCGCCGCCCAAGATCGTCATCTCCACCTGCACATCCCTGATCTCCGCCGGGTCGCAAGTGAAAATATCCCGGTCGAGGACGATGAAATCGGCCAGGTAGCCCGGGGCGATGCGGCCCTGCTGGTGAGATTGGCCGATCGCCCTCGCCGCGCCCAGGGTGTAGGCTTCCACTGCCTCGACTACACTCAGACGTTGTTCGGGATGCCATCCGCCGGGCGGGGCGCCATCACCCCGCTGGCGGGTGACCGCGGCATGGATGCCCCACCAGGGATTGAAACTGGCCACCGGTGCGTCGGAACCGAAGGCGAGCGTGGTCCCCGCGGCCTGAAGGGAGCGAAAAGCATAAGCGTTGCGACCGCGCTCGCCCCAGAGCAGGTCGGTATTGGGCAGATCATCGGTGCAGTGAAGCGGTTGCATCGACGCCACCACACCCAACGCCGCCAAACGGGACTGATCCTCTGGCTGGAGCGCCTGCACATGCTCGATGCGGTGCGGCAAGGCTGGCGGATGCTCACTGCCCGCGGCCAGGGTCTCTTCGAAAATATCCAACACCTCACGATTTGCGCGGTCGCCAATGGCATGGATCGAGATGGCCAGGCCGTGACGGTGTGCGCGTTGAATCACGCGGGCGACTTCATCCGGCGGGGTGAGATACATGCCGCGATTGTCCGGATCGCCCTCGTAGGGCGCCAACATCCAGGCCGTGCGAGCGCCCAGGGAGCCATCGGCAAACAGCTTGATGAAGCCAAGCCGCACCCACTCATCCCCGAACCCGCTCTCCAGGCCCAGCGCGATCAGGTGCTCCATGTTCGCCGCCTCGACATTGCAGACGATGCGCAAGGGCAATCGCCCCTGATTACGTAAACGCGTGTACAACCGCAGGGCCTGCCGTCCCTCCTCATTGTGGTCCTTCATGCGCTGGTCGTGCACAGCCACAATGCCGAGACGATGCAAATCCGCAGCGATGGCCCGCAGGTTGGCCGCCGCTGTGGCCTCATCGGGTTGGGGAATGACCCTCCGCACCAGGTTGATAGCCAGTTCCCGCAAGACGCCTGTGGGCTGACCGCTGGCGTCCCGGTCGATGACGCCAGCAGGCGGATCAGGCGCGTTTTGATCGATGCCTGCGACCTTGAGCGCGGCGCTGTTCGCCACGGCGACATGCAGATCCGTGCGCCAGACGATGGCCGGGCGACCGCCGCTGATCGAATCCAGATCATGGCGGGTGGGGAATTTTGACTCCGGCCAACTGCTTTCATTCCAACCATAGCCCAGCACCCAGGCGTCTGGCGCTAACTCGGCGGCGTGTTGGGCGATGCGAGCGAGCGCGTCCTCCAAACTGGATGCCGCGTACAACGCCACCTGCCCCCGGCGTTGGGCCATATCGTGAAAATGGATATGACTATCGGTGAAACCAGGCAAGACCAGGCGGCCACCCACATCGACGGTGGGCGTGCCGGTGGGAGCCAACTCCAGGAGTTCCGCTACATCGCCCACGGCGACAACCCGGCCCTGCCGGACGAGAACGGCTTCCGCCCAGGACTGGCCGGGAGTCTGAGTGTAGATTCGGGCGTTTTGAATGAGGATATCGGTCATAGGATTGCAAAAGTGGAGAGATGTTCCAGATCGGAGGGGAGATCGATGTCGAATGCCAGTGAGGGACTGCGATAAATGATCGGTTCGACGCCCGCGGCCCGGGCCAGCAGGCAGTGTCGATGGAAACTGCCGGGGCCGAAACTGGGCGAGATCAAGTCAGGAGGACGTAACAACAGGGCATTGGTGCCGGTTTCGGTGGCGTCGGGGGCCAGGATCAACGCCTGCGACGCATTGGAGAGCAACGCTCTCAGGTTGTGGAGGT
>DUEF01000386.1 GCA_011176555.1 Caldilineae bacterium | reverse complement strand
GGTGCGCACTCGTTCCACCTCCTCGCCCGAGCCCGACTCGCCAGACGAATACGACAGCATCGCCACTCGCGGCTCGATGCCGAAAACCTGCGCGGTTTCCGCCGAGGCCAGGGCAATTTCGGCGAGTTCTTCCGCAGTCGGTTTCGGCACGACTGCACAATCGCCGTACACCAGCACCCGATCATCCAAACACATGAAAAAGACGGAAGAGACGACCGAGATACCCGGTTTGGTCTTGATGAATTGAAAGGCGGGGCGCAGCGTGTGGGCGGTGGTGTGCGTCGCGCCCGAGACCATGCCATCCGCATCTCCCTTGTACACCATCATAGTCCCGAAATAAGAGACATCGTGCATGAGGTCGGTCGCCTGCTCCATGTTTATGCCCCGGTGCTGGCGCAGCTCATACAACGTTTCGACATAATCCTCGAATTGCGGCGCCTCCTCCGGCTGCAAAATCGTGACCTTACTCAAATCCAATTGCAGTCCTTCTCGGTTCAACACCCGCCTGATTTGCTCTTCCTGCCCCAGCAAGGTGATTTCCACCACATCGTTCTCCACCAAATGCGCGGTCGCTTTGAGGATGCGAGGATCGTTTCCCTCAGGCAGGACGATATGCTGCTTATTCGCCGCAGCCTGTTGCACGAGATTGTAGAGGAACATCTGCGGGGGGATGCCGCGCGGCTCGATGCGAATCAACCGTTCCTGGTAAGCGCCTGTATCGACATGCGTGGCGAAAAGTTGCAGGCTGGCCGTGATTTTCGCTTGATTGTCGGCTGTGATGTACGAGCGCACCGAACCAATCGCCGAGGCCGTCTCGAAAGTTTCGGTCTCGACATTGATAATAGGAAAAATGCCGGGCAGACCATCCAGTAAGCGGCGCACCGATTGGGCCGGGCCCACGCCCGTGGTCAGGAGCAAGCCAGCCAGGGGGGGGTACATGTGAGACTGGTGGGCCAAAAAGGCGCTGAGGATAATCGCTCCCCGGTCCCCGGGCGTAATCAGCAGCACGTCCGGACGCAGCCGATCCAGATAGTGCTCCATCTGCATAGCGATGATCATGTAGCCGTGCGCTTGCCGGTCGAGCATCCCTTCGCCATAGAGCACCTCCGCGCCAAGATGCGCGGCGATTTCGCGCACAGTGGGACTGGCGAGCATCTCGCTGGCGGGGATGATCGAAATCAACTGCGCGTCAGCAGGCAATTTCCGCCTGAGCGCCGAAGTGATGGGGTAGATCTGCACCGGATCGGCGCGATTGACGACGATACCCAGAATCTGACTGCCCTTGGCCTGAAACGCATCCACCGCCAATAAGATAGGGCTGACAATGTCATCGATGTCATCTTTGGCGCCGCTGGCCACCAACAGCACCGGGCTCCCCAGGCTCTGGGCCACGGCGACATTGATATCGAACTCGAACGTGGAGCTTTCGCTGGTGAGATCGGACCCAATGCAAAGGATGAAATCAAAGCGGCGCTCCAGGGCCATGTATTTTTCGATGATCCGGCTCAAAACCTCATCGGGCTTTCTTTGCGCCAGGAGATCGTTGACCTCATGCGCTGTCCAGGCGTACGTGTCCTCGTAATCGAGGTTGAGTTTGAAGTGTTTCAGGAGCAGGTCGATGTTTTTGTCGCGCTTGTCAGGCGAATCGACGCTGATCACCGGTCGGAATACACCCACCCGCCGGGTGCGCCGCAAAAGCATATCGACAATGCCCAGCGAGACCAACGATTTGCCGCAATGCGGCTCTGTGGTTGTCAAATAAATCGATTTATATTGCATATTGAAGTCAAAAAATCTGTGCCAATCTATGTCATCTGTGGATGATCTGGGACTGACGGGCCATTTTATTGCGTTGATTTACCCTTCCAGCGCGCCCAAAACGGCTGGTAGGAGTTGTTTCTTGCGCGAGACAACGCCCGGAGCGTCGAGAACGCCATTGGGGAGGCGGGGATAGGGAAGCACTTCGAGCGCGGGGATTTCTTTAGAGAGCAATAATCTGCTGGAGCCATTGACGACATTGGTGACCATGAGCATAGCGAAATCAAGACCCCGGTTCTTTTGCAACTCGACCAGCGCCTGTTGCAGTCTTTCTCGATACTCGCTCAATTGCGCGAAATTCGTGATCTCGGCCTGCGCAACGCCGAAACGCAAACCGCCCGCTTCATACTGCTTGAGGTCGGCGCTGACGATGTCGGCTGGCTCGCGGGTGCTGAACCCGGCGCCCGCTTGCAACAGAGCCGCGCCGAATGACTCCACCGTTTCACCGGCCAGGGGCGAACCGCCGATGAACGCCCAGCGCCCCAGACGGTCGGCGGCCTGCCGGTCGCGCTCGGTGGTGGTGGGCGAGGTCAGACCCAGGGTGTCGGACAGGAGCCCGGCCAGCAGCAGGCCGGCAATGGCTGGCGGCGCGCTCAGGCCCGCCTCGTCGATGCGCTCCGACACCAGCGTGCTCGTGCTGCCCACCACATCCACAGTGAAACGGATCGGCGCACGAGTGGAGGGATTGCCCAGGCGGTGGTGATCGAGGATCTCGAGGATATCGGCTTCGTCCAGCGCGCCCAGCGCCTGCCCGGCCTCGTTGTGGTCCACCAAAATCAGTTGCAGGCGCGGCGGATTGAGCGCGTCCCGTTGGCGACAGACGCCGGCATAAGCGCCATGCTCGTCGATTACCCAGAATTCGCTGCGCTCTTCCCGCAAAATGCGGGGCAGGCTGTCCTGGATACGGGTGCTGATCTGAAAGCGCGGGACTTCGGTGTCGCACGCTTCCCGGCAGGGGCGGTCGAAGATCTCGCCGATGGGCGTTTCCTGGCGGCGGGGATGGGACCCGACCTCTTTACTGAAAAACTCGAACAGACTCATCACCGTCACCAAACCGAAGGGCATGCCATCGTCAGCCACCACGGGTGCGGTGCCGCCGGTGCGGTTGGCGATGGCCCAGGCTTCGCGCAGGGGGCGATCCGGCGTGGTGGTGTTCAGGCGGTGGGTGATGCTCGCGAAGCGAGGAGAGGCGTCTGGCAAGAGCAGCGGCGGCTCCAGGCCCAGCCGGTCGAGCACCCACGTGGTTTGGGGCGTGAGTTGTCCCGCCCGCGCCGCCTTGACCCCTTGGCTCAGCGTGTCCTGCAACAGCCAGGCATAGCCCACAGCCGCGGCAATGCTGTCGGTGTCGGGGTTGGTGTGGCCGATGACGTAGATGGGCTTGGTTGATTCGGGCATGGCGGGAGGGGAGCGTGGGAGTGTGGGATATTGTAGCCGAGCTTTACCCTGGATCAAAGATTAATGATTAAAGATTGAAGAACGGCGTGAGAGGCGTATTCCTTAATCTTTAATCTTTGATCTTTAATCTTTGCCCCCGTCCTACGCCGAGAGAAAGCCGCCATCGACAGGCACGACCGCGCCGTTCATGTAGCTGGCCAGATCGCTGGCCAACACCAGTGTGATCCTGGCCACCTCATCCGGCTGTCCCATGCGTCCCAGCGGCAGACGCGACATAAAGGAGATGCCATCTTTCACCAACGACGGATTCTTCCACACCTCCTTGGCCGAACTTTTGGTGCCGGCGGTGAGGATGCCGCCGGGCAGGATGGCATTGGCCCGAAAGCCTTTACGCCCATAATCCCGCGCCAGCGACCGGGTCAGGGCGATGACGGCCGCTTTGCCGGTGGTGTAATGAGCCAGGTCCTTCTTGAAGGGGATCTGAGCTTCGATGGAGCCGATGTTGACGATGACCCCCCCTTGTTTGAGACGAGCCCGTATAAAGTGCTGGCACATCCAGTAGACGGCTTCGTAGTTGATCTTCATCACGCTGTCGACAAAGCTTTCGTCCGTATCGAGGAAATCCTTGAAGGGGAAGATGCCGGCGTTGTTCACGAGGATGTCCGGGGTCGGTTCCGCCATGTCTTGCCAGAAGGCGTCGATTTCGGATTTGCGCGTAAGATCGATTTGGTGGGCGGTGATCGTGACGCCGCAATCCGCCAGCTCTCCTGCGAGCGCGTCCAGATTGATTTGGTGGATATCGAGCAGGTGGACGTTTGCGCCCGCTTCGGCGAAGCGCCGGGCTGTGGCCGCGCCCATCCCCGCTGCTGCGCCGGTGATCACGACCGTTTTACCGGCCAGGGAGAGGAGCTCTGCGAGAGATTTCGTTTGATTTTTGGTGTTTTTTGTACACATGGTCTTTTGTGAATGAAATGGGAAGGTTAGGAATGATGCCTGAGATAAATTCATTCGCAGCAAACCATGTCGACGCATCATATTGTAGACGAGATCGCCGCCGGAGTAGAAACTGGGCGGGGGCGTGGGTAAGGCAGGTGTCCCTTCCCCCGGCAACTTGCGTAACGCGGTCAAAAATGCTGTAATAAGCGCGTTGGCAATCGTCAACGAACATCTGCCAGGAGGACATCATGAGCGAACTGAATCAGAATCCAGAAAAGGAAGAAAACATATTTCTAAAACTCCCCACCCAAACCCAGGGTGTGATCATCGCACTGGGTTTCGTGCTGGCTCT
The DNA here is from genome assembly GCA_011176555.1 of Caldilineae bacterium. Lineage (GTDB taxonomy): Bacteria > Chloroflexota > Anaerolineae > J102 > J102 > DUEF01. The sequence continues at coordinate 6,867 of DUEF01000386.1, read as the reverse complement.
TGTCGTCGCGCTTATCGTACGGGGATTGATGAGTGGGGAAGAAGAGGGCTTCGAATTGGGTGATCCAACAATCTGACCAATCGGAATGCTGCTGGGCGTCAGCGCCACCGACATCTACAAGACTGGGGTCGCCTTTTCAAGCCGATTGCATCTGCCTTGGGTCGGAACGCGCACTCGAATCGGTTTCCACTGTGGGGAGGGGGGACTTCGATTTCACAATTATCTTCACAATTTCTAAACCATTGCTCTGCTGGTTTATTTTATCCTTGGGGTAGTTACACTTTGGTCGACCTACCGATCATTCCAATAACTTACCCTACAAGGAGACAATCATGACATTTTTGAAGAAGCACCGTTGGACTTTGCTCGGCGTCACAGCCGTTTTGGCCCTGGTTCTTGTCGGCGCAGCCGTTTTGCCAACGGCAACTTTCGCTCAGGGCGCTCCGTGGGACCGCATGAGTCAACGTGGATTCCCTGGCGATTTCCCCAACGCCTTCGCCAATCATAACCAGGACCTGGCCGATGCGCTGGGCATCACCCTCGACGAACTCGAAGCCGCCCAACAGGAAGTCTTCGAAGCCACTCTGGCGCAAGCTGTCGCAGATGGCAAGATCACCCAAGAGCGGGCTGACCAGATCAAAGATCGTTTCGGCATGGCTCGCTTCGCCCGTGGTATGATTGGCCGCTTCAGCAATTTCGGCCATTTCGGTGACGATAACATCGACGGAGACGCCCTGTTGGCTGACGCCCTGGGCATCACCGTCGATAAACTGGAAGCGGCGCGGGAAACTGCACGAGATGCGGCGCTGGCCCGGATTGTGGAAGATGGCAAGCTCAGTCAAGAGCAAGTCGAGCGAATGACGGCCATGCGCGCTTTGATGAACTACTTTCAGGAGCAAGGCGTGCCCGAGCAGCTAAAAGCCGTCATCGAGAATGCCGTGCAAGCAGCTGTGGATGATGGCGTCATCAGCCAAGAGCAGGCCGACGAATTTCTGAGCCATAAAGGCTTCGGCAAAGGCTTCGCCCCCCGTTTCCCCGGTATGCGCGAGCCTGGTGTCCATGATTTCCATGGCAAAGGCATATTTCCTGGCTTCGGCCACCGAGATGGCGGCGAGCGTGGACGTCCAAACTTCCGTGGATTCAGCGGCAGGAACTTCACACCGCCCACCCGTTAGTCCCCACCCTCCAACCTTCTCCCACCCTATGTCCTGCGTCTGGCGTTCTTGACTGAGCGTCAGACGCTCTTTCCCGTTCCCGTTTTCTGGTCTATCGGTTTCCCGGTTACAATACCACCATGCCCACAACGATTCTCGCCATCGACGATGTCGCCAACATCCGTACGCTTATCTCCAACTACTTAGAGCAGGAAGGCTACCGCGTGTTAACCGCCGCCAATGGCCGGGAAGCCCTGGCGGCGGCGCAACTTGAGCCGCCCGATCTCATCATCCTTGATCTGATGATGCCGGAGATGGGCGGCTACGAATTCCTGCACAAGTATGGCAAAGAGCACGACACCCCCATCATCATCCTCACGGCCCGGCTGGGGGAAAGCGACAAAGTCATGGGGTTGGAACTGGGCGCCGACGATTACGTGACCAAACCTTTCAGCATGAGGGAATTGACTGCGCGAGTGCGGGCTGTCCTGCGACGCGTAGAGAAAACCCGCAACGACTCAAACCTCTTGCAGGTTTCCGACATCACCCTGAACCGGGACACCCGCGTGGTCGAAGTTGCCGGTGAACGCATCGATCTGACGCCATCGGAGTTCGGCCTGCTGGAGACAATGATGTCCGTCCCGGGCAGAGTCTTTTCCCGGCTGGAATTGTTGGAGCGCGTGCAAGGCAACATCTACGAGGGCTACGAACGCACGATCGATGTACATATCCGCAATTTACGCGCCAAGATCGAGCTAAATCCCCGCCAACCCCGCTACATCGAAACCGTCTACGGCGCTGGCTATCGCTTCGCGATCAGAGAATAATCATCACATCATCCACCATGCGCTCCCTTACCCTGAAATTAACCCTTGCTTTCCTGATTATCGGCCTCACCGGCGCGGTGTTGACCGCACTTTTCGTGGGTTTTCGTACCCGGAGCGAGTTCGATCGCTTCGTTCTGGATCGTTATCAGGCCGATTTGGTGGCCGATCTGGCTTCGTTTTATGAAGAATATGGCGCTTGGAGTGATCTCGAAGCAGTCTTGTTGCGCAATCCCAATAGGCGGCGGAGACCAGAGTTCCTGCGGGTGCCGGTCGTTGTGGCTGATGCTGATGGCATCGTGCAGTTTGGGGGTAAAAGCCATCGCCCCGGCGAACGTCTGACTGAAAGTAACCTGAAGCGGGCTGTGCCGATTCAGGTGGATGGCGAAACGGTAGGATGGCTATGGGCGCCCTTCCTGCTGCAACAAGCACCCATGATTTCACCCCGTCTGCGACCCGAAACCGTTTTTTTGGCGCGGGTCAATCAGGCTATCTTTTTCGGGGCTTTGGGCGCAGCTGTGATCGCATTACTGTTGGGAATTCTCCTGGCTCGCACCATCTCTCGCCCTGTGCGCAAATTGACGGAAGCAACACAGCGGATTGCGCAGGGCGAGCTGGGTCTGCAGGTGGAGGTCAGATCGGAGGACGAGTTAGGCGAATTGGGGCGTTCGTTCAACCAGATGAGCAGCGATCTGGCCCGATCCAGCGAATTGCGTCGCCAGATGACCGCGGACATCGCCCATGACCTGCGCACACCGCTTAGTGTAATCCTGGGCTACACAGAGGCGCTAGCTGACGACAAGCTGCAGGGGACGCCCGAAATTTACGGGGTCATGCACGAGGAAGCGCGGCATCTCCAGCATCTGATCGACGACTTGCGCACGCTCTCTCTGGTCGATGCTGGCGAATTGTCGTTGCAGCGTCAACCTACAGCGCCGCGGGAGTTGCTGGAACGAACGGCGGCGACGTACGCGTCCAAAGCCCGGTCCAAACACATCACCTTGAGTGTTGAGGCAGACGCCGATCTTCCCACCATCAACGTGGACCCCGACCGCATGGCGCAAGTCCTGAACAACTTGGTGAGCAATGCCTTGCGCTTCACGCCGGAGGGTGGAGCGATTACGTTGGGGGCGAAGAGCGATGGTGGGATGGTCACACTCTCGGTGCAGGATAATGGCGCTGGCATCGCCCAGGCGGATCTGTCCAACATCTTCGCCCGTTTCTATCGTGGCGATGAGACGCGTAATGTGGAAGATGGGGAATCGGGGCTGGGCTTGGCCATTGCCAAATCGTTGGTGGAAGCGCACGGCGGAACAATCTCGGTGGAGAGTCGCCTGGGGACGGGGACGACATTCACCATTGCCCTCTTATGATTGCCCTACGATTTCGTAATGCACAACCTGGGGTTCAAATTCAAGCAGAAAATCTGTATCTTCGGGATAGTATTTGGCCACTTCTGGCTCTTCGCCGGCAAAACCCTTGATCGCATCCATGTTTTCCCAGGACGACATGGTTATGAAATGGGTGATGTCACCTTCCTGGCGCTCTAGAATCCAAACATTGATATTGCCTGCAACGGATTGGTAATCGGGAATAGCTCGGTCGTTCAAGAAAAGGCGGTAGGCCGGGGCCTTGCTGGTCGGTACGAGACCGTGCCACATTCGTATAATCATCTTGTCTCTTGCGAGTACATGAGTCTCAAGCAAGCACCGGCGTTTGAGCCACTTCCGGTACGGGCTAGGTAAGGGGGATTTTTGACGATAGCGGACGATAGCCTTTGTGGGGCATGCTCATCACCAATATATCATATTTTTCGGGCAGAGTGTATCATATCATGGACTCAAGGGAGCCGTATATCCACCTTCATTTACAGTGCCGGTCGAAATATGAGGAGCACGATATGAGCGCACCGCACATCACCCACATCGACATCTGCAAATATCGGGTTCCCTTCCCCGAGCCGATTGAATTCGCCCTGGGGCGGATCACGCATTCCGCCACCATTTTCTTACGTATTCATGCCGATAACGGCTTGTACGGTATGGGCGAGGCCAGCCCCGACCCCTGGATCACCGGCGAGACCCAGGACATCTGCTTCGCCGCCGCCCGGTATCTTGCCCCCCACCTGCTGGGTAAAGACCCGACCGCTGTCACTGCCCGCACCGCCGAAATCGATTCACTTTTGCTGCACAACAGCAGCACGCGCTGCGCCTTCGACCTGGCGCTGTACGATCTGGCGGCAAAACAGGCGGGCCTGCCCTTGTACGCTTACCTTGGCGGGGAAAAGCGAAGCTTCGTCACCGATTTCACCCTCTGGCTGGATACGCCCGAACGCATGGCGACAGCTGCGCTGGCGTATCAGCAAGCCCGAGCCGTGGTGTTAAAGATGAAGGTGGGAACCAGCAGGGAAGATGATGTGGCTCGGGTGCAGGCTGTGCGGGCGGCGGTGGGGCCAGAGATGCCTCTGCGCATCGACGCCAACCAGGGCTGGGATGAAGACACGGCGGTCGGGGTTCTGCGCGAGTTGGTCGGGTGCAATATCGAGTTCTGTGAGCAGCCGGTCGCCTATCGGGATTTCGAGGCGCTCGCTCGCGTGCGCGCCCAAAGCGTCATCCCCATCATGGCCGACGAATCCCTGCTCGATCAGGTTGACGCCGAGCGGCTGGCGGCGATGGGCGCTTGCGATCTGTTCAACATCAAACCGGGCAAGGCGGGCGGGCTGCACAACGCCCTGGCAATCGAGGCCATCGCCCGGCAAGCGGGCATTTCCTGCATGGTGGGCGTGTTCGACGAAACCCGCCTGGCCCTCAGCGCCTACGCCCATTTCATCTGCGCCCGACCGAATATCTTGTATGCCGACCTGGATTCTTATCTCGTCTATCCCGATGACCCCATCAGTGGCGGCGTGATCTTCGACGGGCCGCATGTCATTGTTTCTGACACGCCAGGGCATGGAGCGGATGTGCGGGAGGATGTTTGGGAGAGGTTGGAGGGGACGGTAGTGGGCGGATAATCGTTGTCACTCGTCATCCATTGCCGATAAACTGTCGATGTGTTGCCGATAAACTGCCGATAACGCATAGGAGCGTTTGCGACGAGAGGGTTCGGCCACCAGCAACCAGCCTTGTTCCACCCAATCGCGTAATAGGTTACGAGCCATGCGGTCGGACAATCCCAAAGTTTGAGCGACCTGGGCTGTGGTGATCTGATCGGTTTTCGAAAATAGACCCAGCACGATGCGGGCGCGTCGATCCAGTTGACGCATCAATTCCGGTTCAACAGGCGCTGGTCGTGCGGCTAGGCGCAGAGCTTCTTCTTCCGCCAGTTTGAAAACCCGCACCAAAATCCCCATAAAGTATTCCAGCCAGGGCGTGAGATCAACAGCGGCCCGACCTTCGTAATAATTATGGTGGGCATGTGTGCTCAGGGCTTGATAATAGCCTGCCAGGTCGCGGGCATGGTGTTCTTCGAGCGAAAAGAATCCGTTGAGTCCGTAACCGCCTCGATGTAGAAGAAAAGTGGCAAGCAAACGCGCTGTGCGGCCATTGCCGTCGAAATAGGGATGAATTGTGACGAACTGATAGTGCGCCAGCCCGGCGATGATGGGGACAGGTATTTCGTTTTTCTCGGCCTCATGTATCCAATTCACCAGGCCCGCCATCAACCCCGCTACATCTTTCGCTTCCGGCGGCATGTAAACGATAAGGCCGGTTGCTGAATCCCGGATTACGTTCTGCCCATCACGGTAGGGTGTTGGTCTCGCCCTGGCTCCGCGTTCGACTATTGCATGTAGCCTGCGAATCAGCTCTTCTGTCAGCGGTTTGCGCTGTGCGGCCCATTCCTCGACGCGTATCAGTGCATCCCAATAGTTGCGAACTTCGCGCGTATCACGTTCTCTGCCTCGAAAAGTGGCCGTTGGCTCGGTGATGACCTTTTCGGCTTCCTGTAACGAAAGGCGATTGCCCTCGATGCGGGTGGAGTAGTGTGTGGAGCGCAGGCGGGCGCGGTATCTTAATTCGGCCTCCGCCGCGGGAGAAAGAGGTGTGTGCGCAACCACTGTCTTTGCCGCTTCCACATCCATCAGGTGTCGGGCAATGGCAGGGGAGATGGTGTATTTGGGTTGCCAGATGGTTGAGGGGGGCATGGTGGGGTTCCAGTTTGCTGCTGGGAGGAAGAGCGGTGACGTTGTTCAGGTCAATTTATACTCGATCTGTTGATATACATCCCTGCCCAGTTCATCTTGCTTCACGGCCATCAAGAATAATCCCCTGCCATTACTTTTCTCTTCCCAAAGTTGGCCGATGTTATGTTTCTCCCGGGTATCGGGACTGTCCAGCAAGTGCGCCCCTTTGTATTCCACTACCAAGATGCGCCCGTCACTTAGTTCGGCCACAAAATCGGGGTAGAAATAGCCATTGGCGAGCGGCAGCCGGAATGAAAAGTCGGGCTGTTTTTCCAGATTGCGCACCCAATGCTTGATCAAATACTGCCGATCCAGGGCCTGGGCGCAGTCGAATTCCTCCCCCTCTGATTTTAGTTCGCCGACTATCGGGTAGTAATGCCTGCCAAATCGATAACTGCCTGAGTACCACCAATGGGCGGGATAGTTATCGGGATCGAAGGTAAAGGAGAAATCGTAACTCGTTTCGACGGCGGTTTCGGGGGCGAACAGCGCGTGTTGGTAACCGTTTTCGAAGGCTTGCTCCCGATAGCTCTTGATTTTTTGGCGTAAGGCTTTTTCGAGCGGATAGCGGGCGAGAATGAGATGGCTGAGGGGAATATGGCGCTGGTCGATCAAATGAGTGATGGTGCGGCGGATGAATTCAAGCAGCACTTCCTGGCGAATGTCCTGTTGCTGCAACCGTCGGTCGAGCCAGCGACTGAGTTGG
>DUEF01000385.1 GCA_011176555.1 Caldilineae bacterium | reverse complement strand
GACACCAGAATGCCGAAATTTCTGTCGCCGTTGCTGATCAGGCTGCGCATGATGCGGGTGACATCGATGCGTTTCCAGAGTTCGCCTTCATACACATTGGTCGGAGGATCGCCCAGGGCGGTGGCGGCGGGTTGGTTGTTCCAGGTGACTCGGGTTTCGCTCCAGTCGGCATCCAGCCGTGAGGCATGCAGATTGAGGACGTCGTCTCTGGCGTCTATTCCTGCCGCCTGGAGATTGACGATTTCGTAAAGCTCCAGATAGGCGGCGTCGATGTGGCTGCCCCGTGGCACAGAGGAGAGGTCGAAAAGCACGAGGATATTGCGATAACGGTGGTTGATTTGCCCCGCCGAAAGCTGATCGTATGTTCCGTAGTTCGTATCGGGCGCGGCCGCATCGACCCAGGCGTCGGCTGTGGCGTAGAGGGTGGTCGTGCTGGCGCCCGCCTCCGTCCGTGCTGGCGCTCCCTCTCGGGCCAGACCGCTTCCGGTGACGCTGAGCAGTGCAATGACGAAAAGAAATACAACAAGCAGTTGCCGTTTCATGATGGTTTCCTCATCTTTGAATGTTTGATTTTTGGTTCTTTTGGATCTCAGGGCTGGGAAACGTCTCTCTCATCAGATCCGCCACATCTTCCACATTGGCGATGTCGAGGAAGCCATGCCTGTAGCGCATGCGCCATTGCTGGCCTTTTCCCCTGATCATCACGAAGTAGAGATCGCCGCGTCCTCCAGCTTTGGTGACGGGGTGGATGAATTCGATCTTTTCGGGCGGATAGGATTCGGTTCTTTTAGGTTTGTCCAAGCTCAGGATCAACGCCCGACGATCGGTGATGGCGTAGATGGTGCGGCGCAGATGGTCGCGCTGCCCCCAAATCGCCACTGCCGGCAGGGCCAGCCAAAACAGCAGCGAGAAGAGGGCGAGCTGCACCCGCGAGGGCGTCTCCATCAATAGAAACATGCCACTGCAAAAGAACAGCATGAACACCGAACCAATGACAACGACTCGCATCTTCCTCATCCGCGCTTTCACATTGGTTCCGCTGGCCCACAGCAGACGCTCGCCCTCCTCCAACTGACTGTCGAGATAGGTTTGCATCTCGGGGCTGAGGGTGTTCGCCGGTGATTGCGTTTGTTTCGTTCCTCTCTCTGTCATCTTTCACCTCCTGAACAACGGAAGGTAAAGGTTCCTGGCCGTCACGGTGAGGGTACGGGTCGTCTCATCGGTCAGATCGCCGGTATCCTTGATGATCATACGCACGGTGTGAACGCCGGGAAGGACATAACGATGAGTCCGTGTTCCGCCCACACTCCACCACGCCCCATCCCACACGCCGTCGTTCTCCCAATCATAGCGTACACTGAGCCAGGATAGGCCATCCTCGGCATCGCTGCTGCAAGAGGCGTCGAAGGTGAAATCCGAGCCCATGATGGCGCTGGCGGGGTCGATGGTGAAGCAGGCCGTGGGCGGGGTGTTGGGGGCATCTTTTATGACCTCGACCGTGCACTCGGCGTAGGTCGTCAACATACCCGTGTCTCGCACCAACAGCCGCACCGTATGCGTGCCGTGGCGATTCCATTGGCGCTGCTGCGTTTGCGAAATGGGCAGCCAGTCGGTGAGCCAATTGCCTGTGTCCCACCAATCCCATTTGGCTTTCAGTGCGGATTGCGGGTCCTGGGCGTCGGTGCTGGCCGCGGCGCTGAAGGTGAAAACAGTCTCCACCGTGCCGCTGATGGGCGTGGCTGAGCAAATGGCGTCGGGGGCCGTGTTATCGCCCGGATCATCGACCTGGATGGTGCGGGTGGTCGTGTCGGTGGCGTCCTCTCGGTCCTTGATCAGCATTTTGACCGTTTTTGTCCCGGGCGTGGTGAATATATGATCCCAGGTTCGGCCTGCATTCAGCCAACCCGTGTCATAGTAGCCGTTGTTGTCCCAGTCGAACCGAATCGCCAGGCTCGATCGATCGTCTTCCTCGTCATGACTGCAAGAAGGGTTGAAGATGAAGCGCGTGCCCACCACGCCATTTTCGGGGTCAGAAGTGAAGCAGGCGGTCGGCGGTGTGTTGGCGGGACGGAAAGCAGAAGCATTGGGTGAGGATGATTGCAGCGTCTGCGCCAACACCGCGGAGTGACTCGTTAGGATGATTGTCCCCGTTAGAAGAATGACAAATAGAACGAGAACAAAACCTGTGAATTGCTTGAACGGAGTACGATTGTCATTCATCCGTTTCCTCCTGGGAGTGATTCGCTGATCTGATTGCGTCATTGGCTGCCCGGCGTCAGGCTGAAGTCGAACTCCGCCCGCTCGGCGTCATCGGCGTGCGCGCCCACGCAGACCGAACGCACGACGTAGTAGTAGTTGGTGGCCGCGTCGCCACAGGTGCCCGTGCCATCGCTCCAGGGCGGTGAAGTGACCACGGCCCGAGGGCTGGGCGGATCAGGAGGCTGGTAGGGCGAGGTAGATCGATAGATGGCGTAGGCTTTGTTGGCCGTGTTGGTCGTCCAATCCAGCTCCACGTGATCGCTGTTGCAACTGATGGTCACCGGCACGGCCTCGGGCCGACAGACCGGCCGCCAGAACCCGCCCTGCAGCGTGTAATCCCCACCTGTGTGCTCGCTCCCGGCATCGTGCTGGCCGATGGCGCCGCCCAGCTTGAGGTTTCCGTTCGCGCTCCAGGTTTGTCCCCCGCCGTCGACGGTGGACCAGGAGAGGTCGTAATCCCCGCCCGATTGGGCCTGTGCGACAGTCGCCAAGAGTAGGAGCAGTCCCAGCGCCAGGTAAAAGTTGCGCCAGATATGCGTTTTCGAAAGGGTGGTTTTCATGGCT
>DUEF01000384.1 GCA_011176555.1 Caldilineae bacterium | reverse complement strand
CTGGTAGGGCGGAAAAGTGACCGGTTGAGTGTAGATCTTGGACGCATTCCTTTTGAGCTAGACACCCGCATCACCGCAGCATACGCCAGCGGCATGGCGAATGGTGGGCCGGGGAGCGATGTCCGGGGAAGCAGGGAAGAACGAGTAGACAAGTAGGAAAGAAGGCGGATCAACAAACGCCGCCCAAACGCAGCACGCATCCTGCGCTTTGCCGGATTTGACAAACGCGCCGACACTCATTATTATTTGTCATACAACCATACAATCCGACAATAATACATAAATGTTCAAGCGCAGCCCCTCATTAACCGAGCAAATCAAACTCCATATCAAGCAGCAAATCCTCGACGGCGAATTCGAGGGGGATCGCATTCCCTCGGAGCCGGAATTGGCCAACGAGCTGGGGGTCAGCCGCACCACCGTGCGCGATGCGCTGAGCCGCCTGGAGAGCGAGGGAGCTATCGTGCGTAAACAGGGGATGGGGACTTTCATCAACAGACCGGGTTTACAGATCCGATCTCGTTTGGAAGAAATTTGGTCGTACGAGAGCGTCTTGGAAGCGCACGGCTACACGCCTTCTGTGTACGTGTTGGGGACAGAAGAAAAACCGGCCGGGGCGAAAATCGCAAAGGAGTTGGACATCGACGAGAACGACACGGTGCTGGTGATCGAAAAACTGTTTGTAGAAGACACGACACCGGTGATCTTGACCTGTAACACCATACCCGCTAGCAGCATCGTCAAGCCCTACGATGAGGCCGCCTGTAGCCTCCCGATTTATGAATTCCTGGAAGAGCATTGCCAACAACAACTTAGCTATTATCTCTCCGATATCGCGCCTGTTTCCGCTTCGCCGGAGATCGCCAAGAAGTTGGAAACGCCCGAAAAAACGGCGCTCCTGGCGCTCAAGGAGGTCGGTTACGACATCAACAACCATCCACTCCTGAAAGCAGCATCCTACTTCAGAGACGATCTGATTCGTTTTCGTCTCATTCGACGCAGAACATAAGCAATCAATCCCACAACCAATCGTTCATTCAATCCCATTTTCCAAACGGAGAACAAAAAATGAGAAGTTTTGCCGGTCGCGACATCCTGTCGCTCAAAAATTTTGAACGCAACGAGTTCTTCCGCCTTTTCGAAGTCGCCGAGGAACTGGAGCCCATCGCTCGCAATCGCCGCAACGTTGATCTATTGAAGGAAAAAACCCTGGTGACCGCATTCTACCAGCCCTCCACCCGCACCCGCCTGGCTCACGAAGCCGCCATGCTGCGTCTGGGCGGCGCTGTCACCGGTTTTTCCGACGCCAAAATGACCCGCGCCGGCGATTTCTATCAGGAATCGATCAAAGACACCGTCAAGATGTTGGAGTTCTACGGTGATGTCATCGTCATGCGCCACTTCCAAAAGGGCGCTCCCCACGAAGCGGCCAAATGGGCGTCGATTCCCATCATCAACGGCGGCGACGGCTGGGGCGAGCATCCCACCCAGATCCTCACCGACCTGTACACCGTGCTGCGCGAAAAAGGAACCATCGACGGTTTGCGTTGGGTGGCTGTGGGCGATATGCGCATGCGCACCATGCACTCGCTCGGTCACGCCCTCACCCAGTTCGACTGCCCCATCACTTTCGTCGCCCCGCCCGGCATGGAAATGCCCGACGAATACAAGAATGACTTCACCGAAGCCGGACTCGATTTCGCTTTCGCCGGCCATGTCGGTGATGTGATCGGGGACGCCGATGTGATTCTGGTCGAGCCGACGATCCAGCCTGACTACACCAAATCCCGCGACGAGCGCACCGGAGACGAGGGCATGACCCCCGCCAACTACAAGATCACCCGCGATCTGCTCACCAGCAAGGCCAAGTCCGACGCCATTCTGCTGCACTCGCTGCCGCGCATGGACGAGATCCCTCCCGACGTGGATATCACCCGCTGGTCGCGCTATTGGCAAGAGGCCTTCAACGGCGTCGTCATGCGCATGTCCCTGCTCGCCTCCGTCCTCGGCGTGATGGAATAGGTCTTTTTGGGGCGACCGCAAGGGTGCGCCCCTACCGTCATGATTTCTTCCGACCGCTCCCTGCTCGCCGCCTGGCTGCGAGCAATCCCTCAATCCCGACACGAACCCATCCCGCTGCGCGCATTGCCGGGTGGGGATGTGATCGGGCGGGGATTGGCCGCCATGTTGGCCGTGTGGGGCGCGGTCGAGCTTTCTGAGCGAGGCATTCGCGCTGTTTCTCAGCCCGCCTACTATTTTCTGCACAGCTTGGCGGCCTGGGCGGAAACGCCGGGCGCAGTCATCACAGACTGGTCGGAGGAATTCGGCGCAGATAAAGATGAGGGCTTGCGGCATGGCTCCAGCCTGGTGTATTTGCTGGAAGCGGAGCGGCTTTCCCGCATCCCTGACGCCGCCCCCATTCGTTTCACGCCCGTGGCGCAGGCGCTCATCATCCAGCCCGGAGAGCCGCCAAGGTTCCTGGCGCAGTGGGATGAGCAGGCTGGCAGTTATCAGGTGATTGGCGGGAGACAGCGAGTAAATCAGGACTGGATCGAACCGATTCGGGACACGATCATCCGCGAGGTCGAAGAAGAGTTGGATGACCAGGTCAGCTTCGCTGCGGGTGATTTCGATGTCGAACAACTCGCCCAGTTTCAGGGGAAAACAGCGCTCTCCCCCACCTTTGGGGCGCTGACCGCCTACCACTTCACCTTCTTCCGGGTAACTGGCCTGACATCCCTCCAGCTTGCTTCATCCGACCGCTGGCTCACGCGCCATGAACTGCTTTCCGGTCGCACCACCGACGGTGAAAGCGTGCGCGGGGACCACATCCTGCGGCTGGAGCGCACAATCGGACGACGAATCGATGAACTGCCATCGTCATTTGTCAATCTCAAAGATTAAGGATCAAAGATTAAGACGCTACGCAACCACCCTTTAATTTTTAATCCTTAACCTCCAATCTTTTTCGGAGTACAAAAATGCAAACTTTCCTTCGTGGTCGCGACATGATCACAACCCAAGAATTCACCCGAGACGAACTCGACACCATCATGGATGTCGCCATGGATCTCAAACGCAAGCGGGCGCTGGGCCTTCCCCACGCTTATCTGCGCGACAAGGTTTTGGCGATGCTCTTTTTCTTCAGCTCCACCCGCACCCGCGGCTCCTTTGAGGCGGGCATGGCCCAACTGGGCGGACACGCCGCCTTCATCGAAAGCCGCACCACCCAGATCAAGCACGGTGACACCACCACCGAGATGGGCGAGATTTTCGGTCGCTACTTCGACGGCATCGCCATCCGCCATGTCGATTGGGGCGTTGGCAACGCCTACATCCGCGGCGTCGCTGCGGCCAGCCGTATGCCCGTATTCAACATGCAGTGCGAGTACTTCCACCCACACCAGGCCCTGGCCGACCTGCAGACCATCATCGAGAAGAAAGGCGACCCGCGCGGCAAGACCATCACCGTGAGCTGGGCTTACGCTTCCAGCTACTCCAAACCGCAGAGCGTGCCCAACAGCCTGATTTTGCTGATGACTCGTTTTGGCATGAACGTGCGCTTGGTGCACCCGCCCGAGTTCAAGCTCCCCACCCAGTTCCTCGATCAGGCGCAAGAAAACGCGCGCAAGCACAGCGGCAGCTTCGAGATTATGCACGATTTCGAGGCCGGGATCACCGACACCGATGTCGTTTACGCCAAGAGCTGGGGGCCGCTGCTCACCACGCAGGATCCCGCCGAAGATAAGCGCATTACCGACCAGTATTCCGACTGGATCGCGGACGAGCGCCGCATGGCGATGGCCAAAGATGACGCCATCTACATGCACCCCCTGCCCGCCGACCGCAACGTCGAAGTGACCGACGGCGTGATCGATGGCCCGCATTCCGCGGTCTTCGACCAGGCCGAAAACCGCCTCCACGCCCAAAAAGCGGTGATGGCGTTGACGATGTAGCTAAAAAATAGAACGCAGATGGCGCAGAAAAAACAGATTTCCTTCGTTTTTATTGTTAATCTGCGAAAACCTGCGTCATCAGCGTTATCTGCGTGCTATTCCGATCTAACTACCACTAAACTGCATTGAGAGGCAATCCATGACAGAACGAACGAAAACCGCCGTCATCGCCATTGGCGGCAACTCCCTTATCCCCGACAAAAAGCATCCCGAGGTCGAACACCAGTGGGATGCCGTACGAGAGACCTGCACTCACATCGCCGACCTGATCGAAGATGGCTGGAACACAATCGTCACGCACGGGAACGGCCCCCAGGTCGGGTTCATCCTGCGCCGCTCCGAACTGGCCATGCACGAAGTGCATCCTGTACCCCTCGACATGATTGGCGCCGACACCCAGGGTTCCATCGGCTACATGGTGCAGCAGGCGTTGAACAACGAATTTCTGCGCCGCGACATCTATCGTCGCGCCGTCACCATGGTCACCCAGGTGCTGGTCGACCGCGATGATCCCGGCTTCCAGAACCCCACCAAGCCCATCGGCGGCTTCATGACGCAGGACCAGGCCAAAGTGTTCGAGAAAATGGGCTGGCAGGTGGTGGAAGACTCCGGTCGCGGGTATCGCCGCGTCATCGCCAGTCCAATTCCGCTGGAGATCGTGGAAGAGGACGCCATTCGCACCATGGTGAACGCCGGTTGGATCGTCGTCGCCGTGGGCGGTGGCGGCATTCCCGTCGTCCGCAACAGCAAAGGCGAATTGCGCGGCGCACCCCCGGCCGTGATCGACAAAGACCGGGCCAGCGCCCTGATGGCGCGCAACGTCGATGCCGACCTCTTGATTATCTCCACCGCGGTCGAAAAAGTCGCACTCAACTTCAACCAACCCAATCAGCGCTGGCTTGATCGCATGACCGTGGCCGAAGCCAAGCAATACATGGCCGAAGGTCACTTCGCTCCCGGCAGCATGAAGCCGAAGATCGAAGCCTGCATCGATTTCATCGAGAACGGCGGCAAAGAAGCGCTCATCGTCGATCCGCCCAACATCGCCCGCGCCATCGCTGGTGAAACAGGGACTCGCATCACGCCATAACGTATTGCGTGTTGCGTGTTCCGTTGGGTCGGCTTCATTAGTGCGTTGCGCCTACTTTGGAAAACCACGAAAAGTCATTGCGAATCCGCACCACGCAACACGCAACACGCAACACGGGAATCTTATGAACCACGTAAAACACCTCAAATGTCTCATCTGTGGGAAGGAATACCAACCCGACGAGATCGATTACGTTTGTCCGGATCATGGCAATGAAGGCATCGTCGATGTCGTGTATGATTACGATGTCGTCGCCCGGAACATCAGCCCGGATTCACTCAAAGACAATGATGATTTCACCATCTGGCGTTACCGGCCCCTGTTGCCTATCGAGCCCGATTCGCCCGTCCCCCCCCTGGCAGTGGGCTGGACGCCGATGTACGAGGCGCCCCGACTGGCCGAAGGGTTGGGCTTGAAACACGTCTGGGTGAAAGATGATGGTCGGAACCCGACGGCTTCGTTCAAGGACCGGGCCAGCGCCATCGCCGTGGTCAAGGCCCAGGAAAAAGGGGCCGAGATCATCACCACCGCCAGCACCGGCAACGCCGCTGCCGCGCTCAGCGGCCTCTGCGCCAGCGTCGAGCAACCCAACGTGATCTTCGTGCCCAAGAGCGCACCGCCCGCCAAGATCGCCCAATTGCTGACTTTCGGCTCCACCGTCATGCTGGTCGATGGCACGTACGACGACGCTTTCGAGCTCTGCCTGGAAGCGGCGGACGAATTCGGCTGGTACAATCGCAACACCGGCTTCAATCCCTACATGTCCGAGGGCAAGAAAACGGTCAGTTTCGAGATCTGCGAGCAGCTCGGGCTTGCCCTGAACGGCGACGCTGGTCGCCAGTCGAACGGGTGGCAAGCGCCCGATGTCATCTTCGTCAGCGTGGGCGATGGCTGCATCATCGGCGGCGTGCACAAGGGATTGCGGGATCTGCTGGCCCTGGGCTGGATCGACAAAATGCCGCGCATCATCGGCGTCCAGGCCGCGGGCAGCAACTTCATGGCCGAAGCCTGGGAAAACGGCGAAGACGTGCTCACGAAAGCCCCGATTTCCGCCGACACCGTGGCCGACAGCATCAGCGCCGGCCTGCCCCGCGACCGCATCAAAGCGATGGCCGCGGTCACCGAAACCGACGGCGCTTATGTCACCGTCAGCGATGACGAAATCCTGGCTGCTATCCCCGCCCTGGCGCGTGGCTCTGGCGTTTTCGCTGAACCGGCCGGGGCCACTGCCTACGCCGGGTTGGTGAAAGCGGTCGAGCTAGGACTGGTTTCCGCAGATGAGCGCATCGTCGTCATCAACACCGGCAACGGCCTCAAGGACGTCGCCAGCGCCATGACCGCAGTCAAGCTGGTGGGCACAGAGCCCTACAACGTCAAACCGAGCCTGGAGGAGGTGAAAAAGGTTGTCGCCTCTTTACAGGAATGACGAATTAGTATACAATGCTTATACATTCGTCATACACTTGGAGGTGTTGCCATGCCCAAAACAGCCGTAGTAACTGCCCGAATCGAGCCTGATCTCAAAAAGGCGGTGGAATCAACGCTTTCTCGATTGGGATTAACCACATCGCAAGCGATTTCACTCTATTTCAGACAGATAGAATTTCAGGGTGGAATTCCATTTCCTGTAAAAATTCCAAATCAGGAAACCCGTAGAGCGATCGCCGAGTCTATGAATCCCCAGAGCCTGCCCGGCTTCGATGACATCGACGACCTGTTCAATGATTTGGATGTATGATGAGAACGATTCGATACACCAGTAGTTTCAAAAAAGATTTCAAACGGGTCAAGAAGCGTGGAGAAAACATTGATCATCTCAAGACGATAATCACCCTCTTGGCGCAGGGAGAACCACTCCCCGAAAGTTGCAGAGATCATAAGTTGTCAGGCGGCTACTCAGGGTTACGGGAGTGCCATTTGGAGCCTGATTGGCTACTCGTGTACCGATACGACGGTGAATCAGAATTGATTCTGACAAGAACTGGCACGCACTCCGATCTATTCAAATAACGCACTCACACTCATTTCCCAAAACGAACCCCATGATTGATTTAACCATCCACAGCGAAGAAGCGCTAGAAAACGCCGTGCAACGCGCACGAGAAAAGAACATCATCCTCCCCACCTTCAAACAACAGCGGAACCCAGAGCTGATCCCTGACAAAATCAAGGAAAAACTGGCCGACGTCGGCCTGTGGGACCTCAACCCCCTGAATCTGTTCCGCATCACCTGGCACAACGAGCCTGTGACCTCGGGCGGCGGTTATGGCGGCGTCAATTACCTGGAACTGCCCAAAGAGTTGACCGGGGTCGATGCCCGCATCGTCACCATCATCGGCAAATGGTTCCCCACCGGCGCCCACAAAGTCGGCGCAGCCTTCGGCTGCCTGGTTCCGCGCCTGGTCACGGGACAATTCGATCCCACCACCCAAAAAGCGGTCTGGCCCTCCACCGGCAATTACTGTCGCGGCGGCGCTTACGACTCCAACCTGCTCGCCTGCGAGTCCATCGCTATCCTGCCCGAAGAAATGAGCAAAGAGCGTTTCGACTGGCTGGCGGCAGTCGCAGGCGAGACCATCGCCACGCCCGGGTCAGAGAGCAATGTCAAAGAGATCTTCGACAAATGCTGGGAATTGCGCGAATCCGGCGAAGACCTGGTGATCTTCAACCAGTTCGACGAGTTCGGCAATTACCTGTGGCACTACGAGATCACGGGCCCGGCCATGATGGAAGTGCTCGACCAGATCATGGGCGAGGACGACACGTATCGTGGCGTGGCCCTGAACACCGGCTCCGGCGGCACCCTGGCTTCGGGTGACTACATGAAAGACCAGTTCCCCACTAGCAAAATCGCGGCCAGCGAGGCCTTGCAATGCCCCACCCTTTTGCAAAACGGCTTCGGCGCTCACCGCATCGAAGGTATCGGCGACAAGCACGTGCCCTGGATCCACAATGTCAAGAACACCGACATGGTCGTCGCCATCGACGATAACGCCAGCATCGGCATCATGCGCTTGTTCAACGAACCGGCCGGGCAAGCGTATCTGATCGAGCAAGGCGTTCCCGCGGAAATCGTCGAGCAACTACCACTCTTGGGCATCTCCAGCATCGCCAACATCCAGGCCGCGATCAAGATGGCCAAGTACTACGAAATGGGCGAAAACGACATCATCATGACCGTCGCCACCGACTCCATGGAGATGTATGAAAGCCGCATCACCGAGTATCGCGAGAGCGAGGGTGAGTTCACGCCGTTGGATGCCGCCGCCCGCTTCCATCGCTATTTGCTGGGCTTGGAGACAGACAATTTGCAGGAATTGACCTACGCCGACCGCAAACGCATCCACAACCTCAAGTACTTCACCTGGGTCGAGCAGCAGGGCAAAACCTTCGAAGAAATCCAGGCGCAGTGGTACGATGAGAACTACTGGGACAGCATCAAGGGCCACATCGATGAATTGGATGCTTTGATCGACCAATTCAATGAGCGTGTGGGCTTGCTAGCCGAGCTGTAAATCAAGCGTTCCTGCCTCGACAGGCATAGTCAGGTGAGCAGAGCACTATGAATGTCGTGATACGGCCATAACGCGACTTCCCTGTCGTATCAGCGTTTTATCCCGCCAGTACAATGGGGATGACCGGACAAGAAACGAACTTCGTCTGGTCATCCCTTTGTTTTTATGCGGTTTTTCGGTATAATCGAACGCAGCGACATATTCAGCTATCTCCAAACACAATCATGACCGAACTCATTTTTCTCGGCGTTGGCGCTATCATCCCAACTGTGGCCGGAGATCACACGGCCTTCCTGCTGCGCCACGGCGGCAAGACCATCCTTTTCGATGCTGGCCCTGCCCTCGAGGTGCAACTCGACCGGGTGGGCGTGGCCCCGACCGAGATCGATCACGCGTACTTCAGCCATCAGCATGGCGATCACACGTTGGGCAGCCCCATGCTCCTGTTCCACCATCGCTCACGCCGTTATCTGGCCGCGCCGCCCGTGCTCGCAGCCTGGCGGCAGATGGTGGAAATCGTTTATCCCGGCTATCTGGCGCTGATTCCCGACCAGGTTCTCTATCACGACCTGGCGGTGGGCGTCGCCAACCCCTGGCCCGACCTGCCCGACGTAACCGCCCGCATCGCGCCGGTGGATCACAGCGGATTGCAGGCTTACGCCCTGCGTCTGGATTTTGCGCCCGCGGCGAGGCCGGGTTTCAGTCTCGTCTACTCCGGCGACACTTGCCCCACCGCCAGCGTGGTCGAACTGGCCCGCGACGCCGACCTATTGATACACGAAGCCACGTTTTCCGAGACGCTGGAACAGGTCGGCGGCCCCATGCACACCAGCGCCCGGCAGGCGGGCGAGATAGCGCAAAAGGCCGGCGT
>DUEF01000383.1 GCA_011176555.1 Caldilineae bacterium | reverse complement strand
GGCGAGGAAGCTGGCGAGATCGAGGTTGCCGGCGCGATGGCCGAGGATGTAGTGGCGGCCCGGCTGACCTCGCTCGATCGCCCGGATCATGCCCCGAGCGACATCGTCGACCGGACACCAGTTGATGCCGCCAACCGGGTAGCGGGGCCTGCGTCCGTGTAAGAAATCGAGGACGAATCGCCCGCTGTTCGTGGGACGCCAGTCGCCGGGGCCGAGCATGGCGGCGGGATGCACGATCACGATATGCCCGCCCTCCTGCGCCAACCCGGCCGCGATCTTTTCTCCGGCCAGCTTACTGCGCACGTAAGCCGTGGGGTAGGGTAGGTTGAAGGGAATGGCCTCGGTCGCCAGGCTGCCATCTTCCGGTTGGCCGATGGTTCCGATGGTGGAGGTGTGCAGCAGGCGGGCTACGCCCGCGTTTAGCGCGACTTGGAGGACCAATCTCGTTCCTGTGACGTTGGTTTCTTCCATGTGGGCGGCCTGTTCCGGGGCCTGCGTATAGCTGGCGGCCACATGATACAGTTCATCGCAGCCCCGCAGGGCAGCGCGGTATGTCTCCGGTTGCAGCAAGTCGCCGGTGATGCGTTCGATGGGCAGGTTTTGGAGCAGTATGTCGTTGGCTCCGGGCCGGATCAAGCCCCGCACCTGGCGGCCACTGGCCAGCAAGTGGCGAATGAGCGTTCCGCCCAGAAAGCTGTTGGCTCCGGTTACACATGCAGTTGGCATAGCGAGTGTGGTGCGTGGTGTGTATTGCGTTCGGCGGTCGCTTGGGTCCGGGCCATTGTCTGGCCAAGCAAGTCGATCATAACAAAGACAAAGGTGCGGGCGGATGCCAGAACGCCGGGCGTCGGTCACCACGCGCCGGGTGTGGGTCAGAGATGAGCGGCGGTCGCGGAAAAGCGCGACGCAGGGCGGTCAGGTTCTTGCGGTCGGCGTCCGGTATTTTCCAGCTACAGAGTACACCCAGTAAGGCAGGGTTGTCCGCCTGGATTTTCACGATAGGGGCCGATTGATCGAGTTTTTCACCCACGGCGTCGATTATGGTCACAGCCAATCCCGCCGCGCAGCATGAGGCGCCATCGTGGCCAGGGTGTGGGGAGGATAAACGAATCCCTGGACAGGACGCCAAAGCCAGCTACGCCTTCGCGGTCAGCCACGGCAGGTGGATTGAGCAAAACGATGTTGGTCATGGCTTGATGCGATAGATGACGACGGAACCGGATTCATCTTCGACCCGGGTGACGAATTGCAATTCGGGCGGCGCGGCGTCGGGATTGTCGAAGAGGGAACTGAACTGAAGGCGCAGACTGTGGGCTTCGAATTCATCGATGGCCCAGTAATCGGCGCCTTTGCGCTGCGCGTAAGCCAACACAGCGTCTACGTCCGCGGCAGGCGTGGGAATCCATTCGGCGCCGGCATGGAAGGCAATGGAGACGTAGCGCGCCATCACGATGTCATCGGGCTCGATTGTGGACGCAAGGGTTGTGGCTGCGAGATCATGCGCTTCACGGGTGGAGCCTGGGTTGGTGGCGGTATCGATCTGGCGCGGGGTGTAAAGCAGGTAGAAGAACGCCAACACAAGCAACGGTAGCCAGATCAGACGTTTCCAACCCGGCCAGCGCGCGTGTTTCTCGGGCAGAAGTCGCTCGCCCGTCCCCACCAGCCAGTCGCCCATTTCCATCACACCGTGGCCAAACCAGATGAACAGTGTGGGGATGAGGGCGGCGATGTAGCGTTCCTGCACGAAAAAGAAGACGAAACTGAGCCCAGGCAGGAGTGTGGCGAAAAGAAATAGCTCGTCCCAGGCGCGGGAGCGGCTCCAGCTCTTGCGGAACAACGCCAGTCCCAGAAAAATCAGGGCGAAAGCAGGCAGCAGGTGGGGTGAAATCAATTGGCGGAGCAGATTATGCGTGTTTCCGTAGATGATTCGGGCATATCCCGCGGGATCCGCCGAGATATAGGCCTCGGCCGAAGCATCGGCGGTCTCTCTGCTGAAGAATCGCACCTCCTGGCCGCTGCTGTCCAACCCCCAGGTTTCGACATCGAATTGCTGGAAGCGGCCCGAGGCGAGGCCGGCGGCGGTGGCGAAATGCGCCCCCACCTTCTGGCTGATCGTCCAAGTTCCGGTCTCTTGTCGAACTCGATAGAGATAGGGGAATACGGCCAGCAGGAAAACAACTCCCAGCAGGGCGGGATAAGTGAGACGACGCAACCGAGGCGCTTGCGAAAGGGCCCGCACCCCCAGAATCAATCCCATCGCCCCTAGAAAAACAACGGCTTCGGGGCGCATGTAGTAAGCCAAGGCCAGAAAGACGCCCGAGAGTGCAACATCACGGTAGCGGAAATGTCGATAGGTGCGATGGGCGAAGTAAACGCCGGTGAAGGCCAGCGCCCAATAGGGAATCTCGGTCATCGTCCCCCAGTAGAGGGGCATGAGCGCCGAGGCCGGCGCCAGAGCGAGGATCACGCCTGCTGCGAAAGCGCTGCGCCAACCGTAAATGCGTCGGGCCAGGGCATAAACGATGAGGACAAGCAGGACGCTAAAAAGGATGAAACTCCATTCGCTAGCGCGCTGCATGTCGCCAGTGAGTTGGGTGAGGACAGCGGTGATAAAGGGATAACCGGGCGTGTGGTGGTAGTCCCAATGCCCGGTGAAGGCGAAATTGTAGTCATCACCGCGGAACCAGTTTCGGCCCAACCACAGATAAAAGGGTTCATCGCCCCAGACAGTGCGCTCGAAGCCGCTGTAGGTGTAGCGGCTGATCAAGGTGAGGATGGCCAGCATAAACTGGGGAAGAAAGGGTTTAATCTTCTGCATCATCGTTTTTGGAGGGTCTCCGCCTGACGGCAGAGGAGTACGATTTCCTGGGTCAGCACTTTGATTTGATCGCAAAAACGCGAGATGTTGAGGGAGAGTTGGAAGATGATCAGCAAAAAGCCGCTAATGCCCAGCCCCAGGTGAAAAAGCGGGAGGATACTCCACTCCCAGGAAAAACGCAGCTTGATCCAGGGGATCGATGAGGAGGGGCGATGCGAAGTATAGCATAACATCACGCCAGGGTGAACGATGACGGGTTGGGGCTGGGAGTGGTAGGCGTCGCTAATATGACGATGTCACATTACCGAGCCTGTCGAAGTGGTGACACAATGAAGAATGTTGCGTAGATCAACTTCTGAAATGTGACATTGTCGCACTATACATCCCAGCGCAGCCGTAGCCACAGTTGCAGTCGCCAAATCCGGTTTCGAAGATGTCCCGCCAGCGAGGCCGGACGGCGGGCTGCGGCCAGGCGTTCTTCTGTCACCGCCTGTAAGGGGACCATGAGTTCCCGAACTGCCTCGGTATGTTGGGCCGGGCCCAAAGCCACGCGCGGGTAAGCGATGTAAGGACGAATATGAATGAAAGAGGGGGCGATCGCACGTAGATAGTCGGCGGTTCTTGTCGTGTCTGCGAGGGTCTGACCGGGCAGCCCCACCAGCACAAACGCATGTGTAGCAATGCCGAACCGCCGGGCGTCGGCCACCACGCGGCCGGTATAAGCAAGATACGTCGCAGCTTCGGTGTGACTGCCCACACGCCCCATGGCCGTCAACTGTTCGGGATTGGCGCTTTCGATGCCGAGCTTGAGCACCCTACATCCGGCCCTGGCCAACACCCGGAGCATAGCTCTGTCGAAATGCTCCGGACGCGATTCACAATCCCAAGGCGTATGAAAGTCCGCCGCAGCCAGCATGCGGGCGAGAGCCATCGTACGGGTGCGATCAAAGGCAAAGACAGGATCCCGCACCATGATCCGTCGCGGCTGAAACGTTTCTTGCAGCCAGAGCATTTCATCCACGACATCCTGCACGGGACGAGGTCGGTAGGCGCGGCCCTGCGCGGTAATGTAGGCACAAAACTTACAGCGATCCTCGCAGCCGCGCGCTCCAAATAGAGTCAGAAAACCGTACTTCTGCCACGGCACAACATCCCAGGCCGGGCGAGGCAGTTGCGCGGGATCGCGCAGCAGCCCGGCCTGGTTGTGTTGATCAGGCAACAGATCGCGAGAATGAACGAGGCCGGGAGCAGGCAGCGGTCGGGTCAAAAACGCCGCCAAAGCCAAGTCCGGATCGCCAACCAACACATGGGTTGCGCCCGCCCCTCGCAATTCGTCGGCATTATACCGCGATGCTGTGCCGACGGCGATGAGGGGCAAATCGGGAAACGCTGCCTGCAATGCTTGCAGTGCTATGCAATCGTCCTCCAGCGTGCCCCAACTTGTAAAAACGACCAGTCTTTCCGGTTCCGACCGCTCGATCTGCTCTATCACATCCTGCTGGCTCAGCCGTTCCCCCACAGCATCGAGCACGGTGGGATTGATGCCGACTTCACGGCAGGCGGCCGCCAGCACCGACAGGGTGTGCGGCGGATAAGCAAAGCCCAAGTCCGACATCGCACCCCAACCGGCCGTTCCTTCACGGTTGGCAACGACATCAGATTGGGAAGACGGATTCAGTAACAATACATTCACGATGGCGCCTCAGGGGATGAGCATCACCCGGCAAAGAACACATTTACCGAGGCCTTCATGAGATCAAGAGCGCGACGCCGAGCCGATCGGGCTCAGGCGTTAACGTACTTGCTTCGCCCTCGTCCACGTAGGAGGACGTGCTGTAGAGATTCGCAAAATCGATAGTCCCCAGAATCCGAATTCATCCGAGAGCGGACTATTTTTTCCGCGTTGCGATAATGATGTGTTTTCCCACTTTTTCAGCCTCTGCCTGATTTCGTAACACCCGGCCCTTCCAGTCCGAAATGTAAAAGACCTCGCCGAATCTCTCAAAAAGCCTCACGTATTCATCGAACCGATTGTTGTGCACCTTACCCTCTGGCTGACTGCCCGAAAAATCCGTCACGATTTGCAGCACGAAAACACCTTTCGGGCGCAAAAAGCGAAAAAGCTCTTCCGTTCGTTCCGGTACATCAACACCAAGCTTGTTCACCCCATTCAATTCATAATGATACCAACTCATCCCCCTGATGTAGATGATATCGAAGGATTCATAATCAAAATGCGCTGAGAGTTCCGTGGCGTCGATATTGAAATATCTCGGCCCAGAGAAATGACTCTTTGCGTAGGCAATCCCCGATTCCGATAAATCGACGCCCACCACATCAAAACCCAATTCATAAAACAAGTTGCTCTGATAACCCATCCCGCAACCAAGTTCCAATAGTCTCGAACCTTTTTGCAGCTTAAGCGGTTTGACTATTTTTGATTTGAGAAATCTTTTTTCTCGCCAATTACTATAAGACCATCCGCCTTTTGAATAGAAATTATCGTAATGGTCTTTCGTGGCCTGTGTCATATCCATTGAAATATCTCCTTTTGGGTCTCTTACCAGTGATTTTCTTGTACATTGAGCAAAAAATCAGTGACACGGAGGAGAGAGAGATGGCGCGAAATCCACAAAATTCTTCAAGCTGCCTGACAGTTTGAACAATGCTCAACCTCTTGCGACGTCCGCCCGGAGATGAAGTTTCCGGGCTATCAAGCAGCGCCGGCTAAATCCGACTTTTTTGACCGTTTCGAACGTCCAAGCCCCGTTAATGAGACATAGTATCGCACCCGGAGGCGTTTATCCCCCAGCGAGGGCAGCAAAACAAGCTCACACCCTGAAAACTGTCAGGTGGCTAGAAATTCTTTGTATCTTCTCAATCTTCCGGGATGTCTGCCGAATGAATTCTGGCGCTAAAGGGCGCTCTCCAGGTTAGGAACAAAGCAACTGCAAAAGTGTAGTTTATAGTCGGGCTGCTCACTATAGACCAGGCAAAGCGGCATGTCAAGAATAGGTTCATCATTTAGCATCATATCTTACGTAAGCATGACCTCAACCATCAATGAAGAAGATGGCGCTTTTTACGGGACCAAGATCGCCACCTACGTGACGGACGCCCTGGACCGCCCCTGGCAACTGAGCACGATCCAGTTCGATTTCAACCTTCCTGAACGCTTTGACCTGAGATGTGTGGGCCCTGATGACGATCAGCACCGGCCTCATATGATTCATCGAACGCTGCTGGCCAGCCCCGCGAAGGCGACGAGGGCCAGTTGGAGAAAGGCGCTGCGCAGGGCCGTCAGATTTTCCCGATCAGCGTCGAGTGCCGGCTGGCGACGGTGGATTGAGAAAAACGATGCAGATTGTGCGCTCAAAACCGCTGTAGAAGATACGGATGATCAAAGTCAGAATTAGCTACC
Organism: Caldilineae bacterium; assembly: GCA_011176555.1. GTDB lineage: Bacteria > Chloroflexota > Anaerolineae > J102 > J102 > DUEF01. The sequence continues at coordinate 7,616 of DUEF01000383.1, read as the reverse complement.
GGACACTTTGGGATTTGTCATTCTGAACGGGGGGCAGGAAGGGTCTAGTCTTCTGCATCGTCGTTTTCAAAGCGTTGTTTTTGCAGGGCTTCCACCTGTTGGCGAAGAATGGCGATTTCCTGGGTCAACACCTTGATCTGATCGCTAAAACGTGAGATGTTGAGGGAGAGTTGGAAGATAATCAGCAGAAGGCCGATAATGCCCAACCCCAAAAACAGAGCGGGAGGATACTCCACCCCAAAGAAAAACGCAATTTGATCCAGGGGATCGATGAGCAGGGGTGCGACCACCAACGCCAGGGCGGCAATGAGCCACAGCAACGCATATTCTTCCTTCAAACGGCGCGTGCGCAGCAAATTGATGACTGTCACCAAAACAATCAAACCAATGACAACGAGTAAAATACGAGCGCGAGGAGTCATGGTGCGAAGTATAGCACAGCATTGCATCAAGTGGGGAGAGGACCTCATCCTCGCTGCGATGTAAAAACGATGGCATAGGCTGTTCATTCCTGTAACATTGTTGTAATCTACATCTCAGGTTTTTGACAGACTAAAAAATCTCAGATAGGATATAGTTCACTCTCGCACTTTTCATCACTAAAGACAAGGAGAGGTTGGGATTTCAACCCTTTCTAAATTTGTATTTTCGTTCAGCCGCTCTGGTTGAACCAATGGGAGCACACGATAATGACGACAACAGAAGCGAAATCCGCCGCCAATGCTGCAATGAACGATGTATTTCGTATCCGCGACATTATTTTTGGCGAACAGATGTCGGAGTACGAGAAGCGCTTTAACAAGGTCGACGCCCAACTGCAAGCGCTCCAAACGCGCATGGAAGCTCAGGATGCAGCAGCGCAAGAACGCCTGCACCAGACAACGACAGATATCCAGCAACAACTTGCCGATCTGCAAAAAACGATCATGGCTAAACTCGACGCGTTGGATCTCAAAGCAACGGCTCGCGTCGATCTGGGCGATATGCTGATCGAACTCGGTGAGCGCCTGAAAGCAGATTAACGACCTCAACCTCTCGGGAGGAGATCTCCAAGTTTCCGGGCTGAGGAGGAGTTCCGTCCACCTCCTTGAGACTGGTTTTAGACGTCCCCAGGTTTTCACATGACGCACGAGTCTGCCGCCGATTCTGTTGAATCCAAGGAGTTGGAAGCGTTGCGTGAGATCTTGCTAACGCAGGATCGAGCGCAATTGCAGGCATTGCAACGCGAGTTGGCCGCGTTGCGCATACAGTCCGAAAGCCCTGAACGCCTAGTAGCCATGCTGGATCCGCTTATCTCGGAAATCTTGGCCGAACGCGCTCGATCGCACCCCGATGAAGTAGCCGAGGCTATTCGCCCCGCTTTGATGGTGGGACTCAAACAACAAATCGAGAAAGAGCGAGATGTGCTGATCGGATTGCTCACGCCAATCATCGGCCAGACGGTGCAGCGCGCCATCGCCGAAGCCATCGAATCGTTGGCGCGGCGGGTGGATGCTCGCATGGAGCGTATGCTCGATTTTCGAAACATCTGGTGGCGCTTGCGAGCTCGCCTGAGCGGCATCGATGACGCAGAATTGGTATTGCGGGAATCGCTACCCTGGCATCCGGAACACGTTTTTTTGATCCACAATCAAACCGGTCTGGTGCTGGCGGAAGCCACCACCGGTGACATCCTGGAAGATTCCGATCTCATCGCAGCCTTGCTCACGGCGATTCGGGATTTTTCGCGGGAGAGCTTCAAAGGAGAGCCAGGAGAAACGCTGCACCATATCCAATTCGGTGAGCGCCAGATCTTGTTGGAAGAGGGCAAGGGTGCATACGTGGCCCTAGTGGGCGAGGGCGTCCCTCCGGCAGACGCCTACCAACGTCTGCGTGAAACGCTCGTCACTATCCACCAGGCTCATGGTGCGTTGATCCGGGACTTCAAGGGAGATGCAGGGACGGGAGAGACTTTGACGCCGATGTTGTCACCGTTGCTCCAGCCTATTGAAGAGCCAGAACCATCAAAGCCCCCCGTTTTGGGGCTGGTCGCGCTGCTGTTGGCGCTGTTACTGCTGTGCTCCACTTGTAGTTGGCTTGGGTACAGTGCCAGCCCCCGCGTTTTGGCCCGTCTCGCCCCCACAGCCGTGCTGTATATCACACAACCAACTTCGACCGTGACGCCAACCGTGATGCCCAGTCCCACCCCCTTGCCCAGCCCCACGCCCTCGCTCACGCTGACCAGCGTCCCCACCGACACGCCAACGGCGACGCCCAGTCCGACCGCGACAGCAACAGCCACGCCAACGGCGCTCCCCAGTTCTACACCAACCGCCACACCCACGCCCCAACCCAAGCTCGGCATCATGACCGGTAACGTCTATGTACGCGCCGAACCGGATCCGACAGCGCCGCACACTGGTAAAGTCATCCTTTTAGGTGACACGATCCGTATTTTGGAGCGACGAGACCCCTGGATTCATGTTGTCTTCCCCGCAACGGGCGAACCAAAAATCGAGGGATGGATCCCGGCGCGTTGGGTACGCGTACAGTAATAAACACGGTGCAATTCCAGACTTATTGCACAAGGAAGAACGCTATTGGAAATCATTCAACGAAAAGTATGCCTGCTTGGCGACTTTGCCGTAGGCAAAACCAGTCTCATACGCCGATTTGTTCACAATAAATTCACAACCGATTATCAAGCAACGATCGGCGTGCATGTCAGTCGAAAAGAAGTAATACTGGAAAACGCCGAGGCAAAAACGGTGGGGTTGATCCTGTGGGACCTGGCTGGAGGAGAAACATTCAGTCAAATGGAAGAAGCCTACTATCGTGGTAGCGCTGGCGCTCTCTTAGTGGCCGATAGCATGAGGTCGGAGACATTCGGCATACTGAACACTTACGCCACGACATTCATGCAGGTCAACCCCGAAGCGTCATTGGTCATCGTCTTCAACAAAGTGGATCTCATGCCCGATGTCGCGGAATTAGAACGACGCGCCAAGGCATTAAGCGCACGGTGGGGGGCACCTCACTTCTTCACCAGCGCCTTAACGGGAACGCAGGTAGACAGCGCCTTCCACGAGCTGGCCGAATCAGTCACCAGGACATGATATGACCGCACGAGAGAATGATAGTGACGACCTGGTCCCGCAGCCGCCTACCAGTCACCATCATGGCCATGCGACCATTGGGCCAGATTTCCACCTGCAAGAGGCATCACCCTCATTTCAAGAACTGGTGGGAGAATGCTCCATCGGGGCCAGACTCGATGATATTCTGCCTGTATTCGCCGGCGTAGAAGTCACTTTGACCGAGATCATGACGGGCAAACAACCTCATTGGCTCCTGAAAAATGTGGCGCATTCCCGGACGCACGAAGGACGCCCGCGTTTTTTGAACATCCTTGTCTTGTCAAATCGGCAGACGGGTGGCTTATTGGTGACGGTCTACGACGTGACCGATGAAGCGGTTGTCGCACGTCGCGCCACCCAAGAACGGAATGAGAGGAATCTACAAACCAGGAGATGATGTCGCTATGACTAATTCCACCCAGTACTTGGATGCTGCTATACTCCTGGATGTCTGTTCGCACCTAAACCTGATGTTTTTGTTGACGGATGAGGATTTTATGATTCGGTTCGCCTCTCCCTCGTTAGAAACGCAGCTTCATCACGCACTGGCGGGAAGGGTTTTGATGGACGCCATACCGGCGCTGGCCGGCATTGATCAGGAATTGAAGAACATCGCCTTTCACCGCGCCGAGCCATGGCGGATACGCGGTCTTCAGTTAGACGAATCAGATCAGAGCCAGTACGATGTCATGATCATGCCTCGCGGTGATGAAGTCGGTCTGGTTTTGGCGGCCTGGCGGATTGAGATCGAGTCTTCGGTTGAGCAGGTTCTGCGACAGCAACGTAATGAGTTGGTCCTTTCGTTTGACAGGCTCTCAGAACAGGCTTCGCTCTTGCGCACCACCAACGATCGCATTGCTAGTCTGGAGCGGGAGCGGCATGCACTACTCAACATGATTGTCTGGGACATTAGGTCCTCTGTGAGCGTCATCGTCGGTTATAGTGAGTGGCTGTCTACTGTGTTGGCGTTGCCCCCTGAATCTGAAAGCCAGAAGGCGCTGAATATCATCCAGGACAGCGCCTTGGGCATGACCGATCTGATGGAAGATGTGACGGTGTTAGAGCGCATCGAACAGAAACTATCGCAGATTGAATGGCAGCCGCTATCGTTGGACAAACTCGTCAGCGAAGTTGTCGCCATATGGCAGAGCGTAGCTACCACACAGGGTGTACGTATCGAAGTACACATCGCACACGACTTACCCGAGATCGAAGCGGATATCCAGTTGTTGCAAGAGGCCGTGCAAGTGCTGCTGAAAGCAATGATTGATATGGCTCCAGCAGGCGCCGATGTGCTCATTCGCCTCTTCACCTGGGATCGTTGGCTCGTTGTCCGTTTCGAACAATCGCTTCCCGGAACATCAGGCGAACGCCAATCCGCCCAGAAAACGCGCACCAAATCAGCCATGGCGCCCGATTTGCAGTTGGCTTTGGCGCGTTTAATCGCTGAAGGTCATGGCGGACATCTCTCGGTTGAAGATAGCGAATCCTCCAGTGGTAGGCCAGCGTTTTCGCTTTGGCTTTCGCAGAAGACCAAGCAAAGCGACACGAAGAAAGATGTGTCTACTGACGCTTCACCGCCGATATCGAATTGGCTAGTCGCGGGGCGCGGAAATATCCGCATCAATACAACATCACAACAGGTCTGGGTGGGCCGAAAATCCGTTTCGTTGACGATTAGCGAGTATCGTTTGTTATTGCATTTGGCCGAGCACGTCGATCAAGTTGTTTCTCACGAGCAACTTTCTCAGGCCGTTTGGCCAGACGGAGACAGCGATTCCATCGATAAGTTACGCGTGCTTGTGTGGCGTTTGCGTCAAAAACTTGGTTGCACAGAGGCAAAGTCGTATTCTATCCGGACCGTTCGCGGGTTCGGGTACATGATTGTTTCGTAGCAGCCTGGCAGCACGAACATCTGTTCTTGACAGATCGCGCGACAAAACCTATACTATTCTCAACCATTCACCCGCTCCTCATTTGCTGCGACTGGCGCAGCGATCAATTGCAGGTTCACACCTTACAAGGAAGGCTCAGATGTATCAGAAAACGATTATCGTAGGCAATTTGGGACGAGACCCCGAGATGCGGTATACGCCCAGCGGCACAGCAGTCACCTCGTTCTCTGTAGCCGTCAACCGGCGCTGGACCGGACGCGACGGGCAGCAACAAGAGAAAACCACCTGGTTTCGCGTGACGGCCTGGGAAAAGCTCGCCGAATTGTGCAACCAGTATCTCACCAAAGGCCAACTAGTCCTGGTCGAGGGCGATGTCGAAGCCAGACCCTGGACAAGCCAGGATGGCGAGGCGCGCGCTTCGTTGGAACTCACAGCCCGGAATGTTCGTTTTCTGGGTGGCAGGCAGGCCGCGAATTATGAAGGTGACACATTGCGAGAAGGGCCTGCTGGCGAGGATGATATTCCGTTCTAGTCAAGCTGTTGTATTACTTCAAGTGGCCATCGTATTCAACGGTGGCCGTTTCTCTTTGCGCACCAGTTGCATCCCCCTATCAGGCGATGTATGATTCTGCACCCCAGCGCTTTCATTTCTCCACTTCATTCGACGCCAGATGACCGTCCGACTCTCGCGACCCCGTCGCACCGCCCGCATCACCTTTGAAGATGGACGCGTCTTCTCAGCCGAGATCGACGCTCGCTTAGAGGAGTACGTCGCCGCCGCCACAGCCGGAGAACAGGACGCGGCGCCCGCCATCGCCGCTATCATCGATGGCAAGCTAACCGAACTCAATCGTCACGTCCGCCATGACGGTTACGCCAAACTGGTGCGCCTAAACAGCGCCGACGGTGCGCGCATCTATCGCCGTTCGCTCACCTTCTTGCTAATTGCCGTTGCCCGCAAGACTTTCCCCGAGGCTCACGTTTATGTCGAGCATTCGATCACCAACGGCGGTTATTTTTGCCAGATCGAGGGGCGGGATCCGCTGACCAAGCAAGAAATCGCCGCTTTGGAGCGGGAAATGCGCCAGGTGGTGGAAGCGAACCTACCGATCCAGCGCACCGAAATGCCCCTTGATGAGGCGATGGCGTTGTTCGAGAAGCAGGGGGATACAGAGAAGCTGGAATTGCTCAAGCAGCGCCACAAACCAACTTTCATCGTCTACAGCCTGCTCGATACCAAAGACTATTTCCACGGCTACATGGCGCCCAGCACAGGACATCTGCGCTACTTTGCCCTGGAGCTTGCCAACGACGGTTTTTTGCTGCGGTTTCCCCAGCAGGACTCCCCGACGCACATCACGCCCATTGCACTCGGTAGTCGCCCGCCGCTTTTCGATGTGTTCACCGAAACCAGCCATTGGTTGCGAACATTGGGTATCCGCAATGTGGCCGGATTAAATCGTTCTATCGAGGCGGGGCGTCTCACCGAAGTGATTTTGGTCTCCGAGGCGCTGCACGAACAGCGTATCAGTAACATCGCCGCCGAGATCGCTGCCCGTCGCGGACAGCTACGAGTTGTCCTGATTGCGGGGCCGTCATCATCGGGCAAGACGACTTTTGCGAGGCGGCTGGCGGTGCGGTTGTTGGCGTTGGGCATCCGCCCCCTGGCCGTAAGCGTAGACGACTATTTTGTCGACCGCGCTCACACCCCGCGCGATGAAAACGGGGAATACGATTTCGAATCCCTTTACACGGTCGATCTGCTATTTCTCAATCGCCAAATCAATCAACTCATCGCTGGCGAAAGCGTGCAACTGCCGCATTTTGATTTCCATACCGGCGAGCGAGGCAAAGGTCATCTGGTGCAAGCCCCACCGCATGGTGTGTTGATCGTCGAAGGCATCCATGCCCTGAACCCCGCCTTGTTGCCTGAGGTCGACCCGGCTCTGTGCTACCGCGTTTATGTCAGCGCCCTCACACAACTCAATCTCGACCGCTACAACCGGGCATCGACCACGGACACGCGCTTGTTGCGACGGATCGTGCGAGATGTGCGCACTCGCGGCTATTCCGCCACCGAAACCATCGCCCGCTGGGAGAGCGTGCGGCGTGGCGAGCGCCGGTGGATTTTTCCCCACCAAAACAATGCCGACGTCATGTTCAACTCGGCTCTTCCCTACGAGTTATCCGTACTCAAACCATTGGCATTGCCCCTGCTCCGCCAGATCGAGGTGGGAACGCCGGAATGGATCGAAGCCAATCGCCTGTTGGCGCGCTTGCAGTGGTTCCGACCCGGCGAAACCGATCACATTCCCTCCGACTCGATTTTACGTGAGTTCATTGGCGGTTCGATCCTGGAAGATTACAGGCCCTGGTTAACCAGCACTCAGGTCGGTTCAGATGGCTAGCCTTCCACTTCCTCGCCAGGCATCGCGATCTCGACCACCTCACCATGAAAATCAAGTACAATCTGGAAACCCATCGAACGTAGCAACGCCTTGGCTTCGGCGGGAATGGGTTGCCCTACGGTTTCGTCCATACGGTTGATGGAGTATTCCACCGCGGTTTTGCTGAAGATGTCATCCTTGCCCAGCATCTGCAGCAT
>DUEF01000382.1 GCA_011176555.1 Caldilineae bacterium | reverse complement strand
TGGCCTGGCGAGCGACATCGTAGACGACCTGGCCGATGGGTGACAGTTCGTATCCGTCGCAGTCGTACTGGATTTGGGTGGCGACTTGCACGCCTGCTGTTTCTGGCCAGGCCATGTGCAGGCTGCCATCGGAAGCTGAGGCCAGGGCCGGTTGGACGCGTGCGTCTGGCCGGGCGATGATTGCCGGTGGGGTCCAGCCGTCCGGGCGGAGGATGCTTTCGTACAGGAAGTGGCCGGGAGACACGCGCCCGAAGGCGTTCGCCACTTCATCGGCGTACCAGAGGATGTGCATATCTCTGGCGCTGTCCCGGGCCAGAGCCGGGCGATTCAGGCAGGGCGGAGCGTCGGACACGGCTGCGGCGCTTTCTCCATTCCAGTACTGCACCAAACCGTCATTGCCGCACCAGGCCGCGTGCGATTGCCCCTCTGCGTCGATGAAGATGTCGGGGTTATCGCCCCTGCCGATGACTTGCGGGGCGCTGTCCCAGCCGTTATCACTGAATCCGAGCAGGTTGACTGCGCTCGATTCTTCTGCGCTATCCGCATAAGCTAAAACAAAGCGATTATCGGGTCCGCTGGCGAGGCGGGGAGCGCCCAGTGGTTGGCGGATGCCGGGGACGCAACCGGTTGGCGTGGCCGGAGGTGCAGCGGCGCTCGGCCAGGAGGCGTAAAGTATGGCTCCGGACCCGTTGAGCCAGGTGACGAGGACATTGCCGGCGTCGTCGATGGCGATGGCGGGATCCGTGTTGATTGCGGCGTTATTTCCGGTCGGGAGACAGGAGAGAGGAGCGAGATCAGAGAGTCTGGTCGGGGGTGTGCAGGCTTCGCCTGAGCACTGGCTGGTGAAGGTGTCCGAAGCGTCCGCAGCAGTGGATTCTGCCCAGACCAGATGCGCCGCGCCTTGAGCATCCACAGCGCCTTGCGGAGCGGCAGCGCTTGCAGAGACAGAGATGGTCGGGAGCCGCCAGGAGGTCTGGCTGTTTCCTTCATCCCAGACGCCCGGCAAGTAGTGGAACCCACCATCTTCCTGAACCCAAACCAGCGCCGCGTCCCCGCCAGCGCCAATGGCGATGTCTGGTTCGGAATTCACGCCGCCCGTCTGGCCGGGAATCGTGGCGGCATCTGACCAATGCGTTCCAATCGTGTTGGAGTCCAGCACGGCAGCCAGGTTGGCGCTCACGGGGGTGATTACATCGACAATGCCTGCGAGGGCGGGGCGGAGAACGAAAAGCAAAAATGCCGTGGCGAGAACAGCCACCGTCCAACGCAGGATGCGAGTGCGCCGCGTGAGGGGTGACGGCTTCCCGGCGGCTTCGCTGGCCATGCGGCTGTAGACGATTCCGTAGGCCGCGCCACCGAGGAATCCAAAGAGAAGCAGTCCCAGAATCAGCCAGATGATCTGCCATGATGCGACGGCGCCACCCTGAAAGGCGTAAATATAACGATGCACTCCCACGCCCAGGCCAAATCCGCCCAGGCCAAACCCGATGAAACCGGCCTTGATCACCCGCCCGATGCGTCCGCGCCCAACTGTGAGCGCTCCCTGCAATAATCCATTCAGCACACCGAAAAGCGATCCGACAATCAAATAGAGGAATCCGAACCTGAGAACGGGGATGGGCTTAGGATTGTACAGGGTAAGCAGCGAAAGGCCGAAGACAATCGGAAAAATCAATACGCCGAAGGGGATGGCGAAACTGATGGCGCTGCGCCAGGCGTAGCCCACGCGGCCTCGTGGCTTGTGCACCATCTCCAGCGTGTAGCCGCCGCCGAACCCGGCGATGGCTCCGGCAATGCCCATGATCACGAAGGCGAACAGCAGTCCGATGACGATACGGACAACGTCACCATCCCTGCGAAAGGCGTCCAGGGTGACGATGTTAAAAAGGAGGCTGGCGATGATGTTGCCCAGGATAAGGGCCAGGCCAAATGCCAATCCGCTTTTCCAAGCACTTTTTTGGTGTTGATTCAGGTTGGTCAGGAAAGTCTCGATCACTTGTATGTCCCGGTTTTGTAGAGATTGATGCCCATCATTTTACCGGAGAATGCAGTGCAGGACTAATTGTTTACCGGAGACGCAAAAAAATTTGTTCGAGATGATATATGTCATATACACTTGACCAGGATGACGTTACAATAAACTGATCCCAAAGTGCATTCGCCATGATTATTTTCAATATCCCGAAACAGGAGTTTGTTTATGGCTACGAGTAACGGCGCCGTTGATCTCAGCCTGCTGGATGAGGTCTTCGAGCAGTATCAAGGACAGCATGGAGCGCTGATTCCGATTCTGCAAAAAGCGCAAGACAAATACGGCTATCTGCCGCCAGAGGCGATCAGCCGTATCGCCAAGCAACTGGGCATTTCTGTCAGCAAGGTGTACGGCGTCGCCACTTTTTACGCCCAGTTCTACCTGGAGCGACGGGGGCGTCACATTTTGCGCCTGTGTGACGGCACGGCTTGCCATGTGCGCGGCACGCCCATGTTGGCGACGGCTGTCGAGGAGCAATTCGGCATCAAAATGGGCGAGACGACCGAGGATGGCGAACTGACGGCCGAGGTCGTCTACTGCATCGGTTCTTGCGCCCTGGCTCCTGTGGCGATCCTGGATGGCGAGGTGATGGGACGCATGAAACAGGATAAGTTGTTGCGAACGATCAAGAAAACGATCAAGGCGAATTGAGCCGCGTCGATGATGACATCGTTTCCGCCCAATCAGGGGCATTACGATACAGGAGACAACAAGCAGCATGGAAGCAATAATCAATGATCGATTAGCTGAAAAACGAATTCAGGCCCAGGAAGCCTGGCAAGCGAAACAACACGCCGATGTGTATATCACGATTGGCATGGGCACTTGCGGCATCGCCGCCGGCGCGGGCGATACGGCCGTGGCGGTGCAGCGCGAGTTGGAAGCGCGCGGGCTGTCCGCGGTGGTGAGCCAGGTGGGCTGTGTGGGCATGTGCTCGTATGAACCGATGGTCGAGATCCAGGTGTCAGGTCGGGAGCGCATCAATTATGGTGGGGCCACGTCCCGAAACGTGAAAGAAGTCTTCAAGCATTATTTCGATGGCGGCAAGCTGCGCAAAGCGGTCGTGGTAGGCCAGGCACTGCCCACGGTCGAGCGCGTCAACGGTCATGCTTTGCATTCTCTGAGCTTTGTCTTGCCCGGCAGCGAGCAGCGCGTGCCTTTCCAGGCCAAGCAACAGCGCATCGTGCTCTCCAATTGCGGCCTGATCGATCCCGAATCTATCGACGACTACCTGGCGCTGGATGGTTATTCGGCGTTGGAAGAAGTGCTTGGTAAGAAGACGCCCGAGGGCGTGATCGAAGAGATGATTAGTTCGGGGTTGCGCGGGCGCGGGGGCGGCGGTTTCCCGGCCGGGCTGAAGTGGAAATTCGCCCGGGCGACGCAGAGTTGGCCGAAGTACGTGATCTGCAACGCTGACGAAGGCGATCCCGGCGCGTTCATGGACCGCTCGGTGCTGGAAGGCGACCCGCATTCGGTAATCGAGGGTATGATTATCGCCGGATACGCCATCGGCGCAGAGTACGGCTACATTTATTGCCGGGCGGAATATCCGTTGGCCATCCGCCGCTTGAACATCGCCATCGAGCAGGCGAAAGCGTTGGGACTGCTAGGCGAGAATATCCTGGGGACGGGCTTTGATTTTGATTTGCGGGTGAAAGAAGGCGCCGGCGCGTTTGTCTGTGGCGAGGAAACGGCGTTGATGGCCTCCATCCAGGGTGAACGAGGGCAGCCGTGGCCTCGCCCGCCCTATCCTGCTGTTGCCGGCCTCTGGCAACAACCGAGCAATGTCAACAACGTGAAGAGCTACGCGTACACGCCGCGCATTATGCGCATGGGCGCGGACTGGTTCCGCTCGATTGGCACCGAGGGCAGCCCCGGCACCGCGGTGTTTGCGCTGACCGGGCAGGTGGAGCGCACCGGCCTGATCGAAGTGCCGATGGGCATCACCCTGCGCGAGATCATCGAGGACGTAGGGGGCGGCGTGGCCGAGGGCAAACAGTTCAAGGCCGTGCAGACCGGCGGCCCGTTGGGCGGAGCGTTGCCGGCAGCCTATCTCGACACAGCTGTCGATTTCGATTCGTTGCGAGCGGCTGGGGCAGTGATGGGCTCGGGCGGCATGATCGTGGCGGACGAGAGCACGTGCATGGTGGAATTCGCCAAGTATTTTATGAAATTCGTGGTGGACGAGAGTTGTGGCAAGTGCCCGCCCTGCCGCATCGGTAGTTTGCGCATGTTAGAGATCCTGGAGCGCATTACCGAGGGCGAGGGCAAATTGGAGGACCTGGATGAGCTCCAGCATCTGTCCACGGGCATGCAAAACGGCTCCCTCTGCGGTCTGGGGCAAT
>DUEF01000381.1 GCA_011176555.1 Caldilineae bacterium | reverse complement strand
GGTGCCGGTCATGCGGTTGAAGATCATGTACTCTTCATAGGGGTTGGCGCTGTACCAGGCGTAAAAGATTTCCATGATGTAGGCATAGAAGACGATCAGGCCGGTGGCTAACATGATTTTGGCCATGTTGTCCAGGTGGCGTCTGGTGATGAAGTCCTCCATCCCAAAGAATTTACGAATAGGAATGGCCAGTGTGATCACCATGGCGAAACCGGAGAAGATAGCGCCTGCGACGAAGTAGGGCGGCAGGAAGGTGGTGTGCCAGCCCGGAATGGCGCTGACCGCAAAGTCGAAGCTAACCACACTGTGCACAGAGACGACCAGGGGCGTGGCTAACGCCGCCAGCAGCAAATAAGCCCGGAAGTGTGTGGCCCAGTGGCGAGCAGCTCCGCGCCAGCCCAGAGAGAAGAAACCATAAATGCGTTTGATGTGGACATTCTCGGCTGTGTCCCGCAACGTGGCCAGGTCGGGAATGAGCCCAAAATACCAGAAGAGAATGGACACCGTGGCGTAGGTGGAAATGGCGAAAACGTCCCACAGGAGCGGGCTGCGGAATTGAGGCCACATGCTCATCATGTTGGGGTAGGGGAACAGCCAATAAGCCAGCCAGGGGCGTCCGGTGTGAACGATGGGTAACATGCCGGCCTGCGCAACGGCGAAGACGGTCATCGCCTCGGCAAAGCGATTGATCGATGTGCGCCATTCCTGGCGGAAGAGCAAGAGGATGGCCGAGATCAGCGTGCCGGCGTGGCCGATGCCGACCCACCAGACAAAATTGACAATCGCAAAACCCCAGGCGATGGTGTTGTTGAGCCCCCAAATACCGGTGCCGCGATAGAACAACATGCCCAGAGAAATAACCAACACCAAGGTCAGCATCGCGGCGAACCCGAGGGCCGCGAGCCACCCTTTCGTCGATCCCTTTTTCAGGATAACGTCATTGACCTGGTCTGAGACCGTTGTGTAGGTGTGTCCCGGCTGGAGGACTGGAACTTCCATCGATTCAGTGGCCATGATGTTTATGCCTCCTCGAGCTTAGGATTGGGGTTGCTGAGCCTGGCCAGATACGAAGTGCGAGGCCGGAAACCGCTTTCGCCCAAAATCACGTAGTTTAACGGATTCGCCTTCAGTTTCGCCACCTGGCTTTGCTCGTCCTGGATGTTGCCAAACACGATGGCGTTGGTGGGACAAGCCGCCTGGCAGGCTGTGAGGATTTCTCCATCCGCGACCGGGCGATTCTCCTTTTTGGCCGCGATCCGCCCCTCGTTGATGCGCTGCACGCAGTAGGTGCACTTTTCGACCACGCCGCGGGAGCGCACTGTCACATCCGGGTTACGCTGCATGGCCAGCGTTTCCGAATCTACATCCACATATTGGAAGAAATTGAAGCGTCGCACCTTGTAGGGGCAGTTGTTGATGCAGTAGCGGGTGCCGATGCAGCGGTTGTAGGCCATTTCGTTCAAGCCTTCGCGGCTGTGCGTGGTGGCCGCCGCCGGGCACACGATTTCGCATGGCGCATTTTCGCAGTGTTGACACATCACCGGCTGGTTGACCACTTGCGGTTGATCGAGGTCGCCCTCGAAGTAGGAATCGATGCGCAACCAGTGCATCTCGCGGTTGTTCAAGACTTCGTCTTTGCCGACGATGGGGATGTTGTTTTCGGATTGGCAGGCCACCACGCAGGCGTTGCAGCCGATGCAAGCGCTGAGATCAACCGTCATGCCCCAGGCATTGCCGTTGTAGACGAATTTGGGATACATGCTGATGTCTTCGTGGTGGATGCCCTCATGCACAAAATGGGGATTCTCCTCGTATTCCGCCAACGTTCCCATGCGCACCAGATCCCGTCCCTCCATGAGGTGATGTTCCTGGGAAAAGGCGACGGGGTATTTTTCTCCGGTCGGGCTCAGTTCCAGGCCGGAGCCAAACCAGGGGGTGGAGGCAGTGCGAATGGCGTAGGCGTCGAAGCCCGCTCCGTCGCCCACTCGCCCCGCCTGAGTGCGTCCATACCCCAATTGCACGTTGATTGAATCCAGAGGCTGGCCGGGAACGATCATCACTGGCGCCTGCATTGTGCGCCCATCGTAATTCAGATCGATCAGATCGCCGTTGGCCAGGCCCAGACGTTCGGCTGTGGCCGGGCTGACTTTGGCGACGGCGTCCCAGGTGTGCTTGGTCAGGGGTTTGGGCAACTCTTGCAACCAACCGTTGTTGGCGAAACGGCCATCCCAGATGGTGGCGTCCGGGCGGAAGGTGATTTCGAGACCGCTCCCGACCTGTGGCGCTGCCCCGGCCAGGGCGCTGGCCCCCACCGACACCGCTTTGGCCGCCAGGGCGCTGCCCTCGACATAGCCATCGAACAGAGATTTTTTCCAAAATGCCTTGAAGTCACCGTCTGTATCTTGATTTTTCCAATAAGCCTGTACGATGTCGTGGCTGGTGGCGTCCACCTCTCCCATCAACCCCGCCAACAACTCATGCGCCGATTTGGCGTCCGCGTACAGAGGTTCGATCAACGGCTGCATGATGGTGACTGTGCCATCATAAGCGCGAGCATCGCTCCAGGCTTCCAAATAGTGGGTTTCAGGGATGTGCCACAGACAGCCTTGCGATGTCTCGTCCCAATACAAGCCCAAGTGAACGCTGAAAGGCACGTTGGCGAGCTGGTCGGCGAACGGAATATCGGCCGGGGCGTCGAAGGCGGGATTGCCACCGAGGATGATGAGCGTTTCCACTTGCCCCGCGGCCATGTCATCCACCAACTCTCGCAACGACGCCATTTGATCCACGGGATTCGCTTCAATCGATTCGGTGTGCACGACAGTAGAACCGACATTGCCCAGGGCTTCGTTCATGGCGTGCGCCAGAGCGTGCACCGCCGGAGATTGCTGATCGCCGGGGATGATCACGCATTCGCCGGCGTGCTCCAGCAAATCCTCGGCCACTGCATCCAACCATTTGTTGTGACCCCGAGCATCTCCTCCTCCGACCGAGACGCCCAATTTGCTGGCCAAGGCTCGGGCGAAAAGCTCCACCTCGGCCGCTTTCATCGCCAGACGATGATCGGAGGCCACGCCGGTGTTGGTATACACGCTTTCGACTGAGTAGAGCCGGTTCATCTCAGCGCCGCCGTGACCGCCATGTTCCGGGTCGGCCACCCGGCGCCCATCCATGAAGTCGCGGGCATAACGCACATTGCCCGGCCCCGAGGTGAGGAAATCGGAATCCAGGGCCAGGATGACTTTGGCTTTGTCGAGATGATATTGCGTGCTGACCATCTCCCCAAACGCCAGTTCCGCGCCCAGCCGCGCGCTGTTTTGCCCGACCGGCTCGTATTGATGCCACTTGGCCTGGGGGTATTGGGCCAGCAAGTCTTCGAATTGTTGCGCCAGCGTGGGTGAAGTGATGGTCTCGGACAGGATTCGTAGCCCCTGCCCCTGTTCTCGCCCCGCCTGGCTGGCGTTGAAGTCCTCGATGAATTGTTCCCAGGTCGGAGGAGCCATACCTTTGCCAAAAAGACGCTTGGCCCGATCCGGATCGTACAGGGTCAGGATCGAAGCCTGGGCGAAGGCGTCGGTGGCGCCGAGGCTGGCGGGATGGTCGGGGTTGCCTTCGATCTTGGTGGGGCGACCGGTGTGGCTCTCGACCACCACGCCTGATGCGACGCCGCCTAGCAAGAAAGCCGTGGCATAAAACAGGGGCTTGCCGGGGATGACCTCTTCCGGTTGTTCGACGTAGGGTACAATCTTATCCAGAGAGGAGCTAGAGCAGGCTGTCAGTCCCGCCAGCGCCATGGATGCACCCATCAACCGCAGGAAATTGCGGCGACTGACGCCATCCTTCCATTCAGAAGCGCCGTCCGGGAATTCTCGGTGCAAGAATTCCTGAAAAGATTTGGTGTTGGCGACTTCGTTGAGGCTACGCCAATAAGTTTTGCCCTGGCGGTTGGCCAGGCGTTTGCGAATGGCTGCCAAATCGAGTTGTTCGTTATCCATGTTCACCTTCTCAATAGGCTCTGATCTAGCTTCTAACGGTGACATATCGAACAGTCGGTGATTTCAAACTGCTCGACATCGACGTGATATTGTTCGACTAACAAAGGTTGCTGCGCTTTCCAGTCTTCCGAAGGCTCCCAGCCCATGGTGAAAACTTCTTCTCGGGGCCGGACATAGTCTGCGCGGTTGCGGTGGCACTCCAGACACCATTCCATCGCTAGCGTCGACACCTTGCGCGATAATGGCATCTGATCTACCCGGCCATGGCAGGTTTCGCAGCCAATGCCTTTGTTGATATGGATGCTATGATTGAAAAAGGCGTAATCGGCAAGGCGGTTGACCCGATTCCAGACCAGGGGTTCATCGTTTTCGTAGCTGGCCACAACGGGAGCGAGGGCGGGGCTGTCGTTCCAGATCTTGGAATGGCAGCCCATGCAGATGTCGGTGGAGGGGATGCCAGCGAAGCTGGATTCCTCGACATTGAGATGGCAATAACGGCAATCCAGGCCCAATCCGCCAACATGGTGCTCGTGGCTGAACGCGGCCGGTTGTTCTGGCGCGACGCCGATCTGGCGCATGAAGGGCGAACGCACAAAAATACTGACAATAAGCCCCAATCCCAGCAGGCCAAGAACTACGATCACGATCAGTGATTTTGCGATGGAGTTGCTAGCAGGATGAAATACTTGTTTCATGTATGCTTCCTCTCTTTGTCAAGCCAGAAAACATGGGTTACTGCGCCAGCTTTTAGCTTCAAGATGTTTGGGGTGGATAGGCGTAAGCTTCTTCGACAATGATTGCGCGTCCGTGAAAGTTTCGCTCGTGCGGTGGTGAAAGCGTTTGCCATTCCAGGCCTTTCGCCCGCCACGGATTTGGGCCGACTTTTTCACCCACGAATAGAGAGCCGAGAAGATAGAGCACCGGCAAAGTGAAGCCAAGCCCCAGAATCAAAGCCCCCATCAACGCCACCTGATTCAGGAACTGGAATTCTACAGGATAAGCATTGATGCGCGCCCGCATGCCCGCAAGGCCGAGCAGGCAGCCCGGTGCGAACGCCATGAAGACACCCACCAGGACAGTCAACGCCGTAATTTTCGCCCATTTCTGCGAGTACATCCGGCCGGTCGCTTTCGGCCACCAGAAGTGCACCGCCGCTAAGAAGGACGCGGTCGCCACCCCCACTACCAGGAAATGAAAATGGGCGGTTCCATATTGCGTGCCGCTCAGATAGCTCCCGGTCACAGGAGAGCTTAACACCAGGCCACTTATGATGCTTTTGAGCAAGGAAAGAATAACCACCAGGGCGAACAGCATAGGGGCGGAAATGATGTTTTCGCCATGCTTCAATGAGGCCGCCCAACTGAGGAGAATCACGGCCAGGGGGACGGCTGTCAGGAAACTGGCGGTCGAGAACATCAGGTTGGCGAATACCGATTGGTCGCTGGCGAAGAGATGGCTACCCCAGGAAAAGAGCATAAGCACAGCCAGGGCAAACATGGCATAAACGATGCCCTTGTGGCCAAATAATCGTTTCTTGGTGAAAGCCGCGATGATTTCACTGACAATGCCAATGGCGGGCAAGATCATAATGTAGACTGCCGAATGGGCGAATAGCCAAAATAACTGTTCGTACAATAGCGGATTGCCGCCGTAAGTCGGATCGACAATACCGACCTGCGCCGCACGCTCCAACGCCTGTAGCACAGTGGCGATGAAACCGAAGGGAGCGCCAACGATCATGACGATGCTTGTCACGTAATATGCCCAAACAAGGATCGGTAAGCGTGACCAGGTCAGACCTTTTACACGCTGGCGATGGATGGTGAAAACGATGTTGATTGCCAGCAAAATCATCGCCAACATCGATATCACTGTGAGCAGGATGGTTGTAGACACGTCTGTAACGGTGAAGGTTGTGCTGTAAGGCGTATAAAACGTCCAGCCCGTGTCCACACCGCCATTCGCCGCCACCAAAATCGTGGACATCGCCCCAACGACGAAGATGTACCAGGTGATCAAATTGAGACGAGGAAACGCCATATTCCTCGCCCCAATCATCAGCGGTATCAAGAAATTGCCCAGCACACCCAACATGGCCGGAATCAGAAAGAGATAAACCATGGTGGTGCCATGCCCGGTGAACAGGCGGTTAAAGATGTCGGCAAACATCAAATCCGCTTCTGGCGTCAGCAGCTCCCAACGCAGCAGCATGGCGGCCGCTCCACCGATCGCAGCAAAAAGCGAAATCGTCAGCAAATAGAGCCATGCTATCCGTTTATGGTCGGTTGTGAACAACCAAGAAAAAATGGAGTAGCTAGCGTTGAGATAGTTCTTGTTTGGCTTAGAAACGGGCGTTTCTAGAGATGGAGCACCTAACATTCATCACTCCTTGCTTTGGTGGGGTGTTGATGGCGGGTGTCGATGTGACAGCTGGTGAGGCAAAGCCCAAACCTAAATATTGAATTTAGAATTAACCGGAGTTTAATACAGCGTGAACATTATCGCAAATGTCGGCGGCCGCCATGGGACGGGTTTACGAACAAAGATCGGGACGATCTCAACCATTCAGAGTGGGTTGCCAGCGCCATAATCCTCCAGGCGTCGACTTACGGCGTCCCCAAAAAGGAGCAGTGCGAGGATAGAAAAAGGGCGGCTACAGCGACCGCCCTTTCGTCGTTACTCACGCCTTACTGGTTGGTGGGGTTAATTGGCGCCGGGAATGAGAGCGAAATCGAATTCGCCCACGCGCAGTGTGGAACCGGCCGGGGGCGGACAATTATCCACCCCATACACTTTGTAGGTGTAGTTGCCGTCAGGAGCCCCCAAAGCGTCAGTATCAGTGTACGTGTTCGCGGCGACAGTGTCTATCAGATTGACGCCATCGTCGGGCGTGAAGTAGGGATCGTCCGTTGCCCGGTAGATCTTGTAACTCGTGGCTCCGGTATCGGTCCAATCCAGCACCACATCACTGTCCGAGGCGCTGACAATCAGGCCGGTGACCTCGTTGGTGAGGCCATTGCAACCGAGCGTGGGAACCAAGCACCACTCCGCCAACGAGCCAAAAAATCGCTTGGCGTTGTCTGAGACATTCAGCGTCCAATCACCGGTGAAAACCTCACCATCGAAAGCGGACAACAACGAAGTGCTAGGGGGGTCGCCGCCCACCACATTGCCGTGGATGGCCGGGCTGTTGTCGCACATGTCTTCGGCATTGCCGTCGGTTCCCTCGTCATCGATGGTGGCGTCGATGTCGTCCCCAACGCAGCCTCGATTGAATCCCGGGAGACCCGGGCGATCGATGAGGGTGACGGTCGTGCCGGTGTCCACGTGCTCCAAGGTGAAGATCAGATCGCCCACCAAGTCGTGGGGCGTGTTCAAGTACACATCCAGATCCACTATAGTCTTTGCATCAGAAACCGTGATGGTGTCACTCACGCCGGTGGCGCTGTTATCGGGAATCGACAGGTTCGGTTGTCTGCAAAGGCTACTGACGGTCGTGAAGCTGTAAACGGTTGAGTAAGCGCTGGCTCCGCAGGGATTCTCGGCCGCCACCCGCCAATAATAGGTGACGCCAGGATCGAGCGATACGCCCAACGTATAGCTGGTTCCAACGATGCCGCTGGCGCTGTGCACAATATTTGCGAACCCAGTGTCGGTGGCGACATCCAGTGTGTAAGTGTCAGCTCCGCTGACAGCGGACCAGGTGAATGTCGGAGTGAGCGAGACGTCAGTAGCGCCGTCAACCGGGCTGATCAACGTTGGCACAGTAGGAGCGGCGTCGAATACATCCAATCCGACGCTGTCGCTATGCACCTTGCTGCCTGCTGTTCCCTCGATAACGATGGTGTAGCTGCCGGCCGCCGCAGCTCCCGTATTGCCGATGGTGAGGATGCTGGAACCGGGCGGGGTGACGGGGTTGACGCTGAAGCTGGTGGTTGTTCCGGCCGGATTACCGCTGGCGCTGAGCGTGACAGCGTCACTAAAGCCGCCGGTTTGGCCGATGTCGACATCGTATTGGGCGTCGTCTCCACTGCAAATCGCCTGCGAATCGGGCGTAGCGCTCAGGGTGAAATCAGGCTCCTGGTTGCAGGAAGGGAATTTGAAGGAGGCGATACGGGTGGTCCAATTGGAACTGCTGGTGGCCTTGTAGTATTCGCTTGTGAACCAGAACGTGCAATCATCCACAGGATCGACCGCCATCATGCTGTAATCGCCCCAGCGGCTGGCATAGTGGGTCTGAGATCCAGCGCCAGCGATGATGGTTCCTTCGCCCTGGGTCATATCACCCAGCGGATCGCCAACAAGCCGGCCGGCGTAGCGAATAGAGGGATAGGTCGAGTCACTGGAAACGCTGTAACCCACCGCCATGTTGCCTACCGCGTCCATGGCAATGCTGCCCATCCAGCGATGGAGGCCATCGTCAGGGGCATAAGTACCCGTCTGGTAGATGGTTGGGGAAGCCGCATCGGGATCGCGCAGTTCGTACCAGCGCACGCCCGCCCGATCACCCCCTACATTCACCGAATGGTTAAACACCAGAGACTCGTGATCGCCGAAATTGCGGTAGGCCAGGCGATACATCGCCCGGTCGCCTATCACATCCAGCTTTTCCGAAGTCCCCGGTTGGGGAATGCAATCACGGCTGTTGCCAGTGACGCACGAAAGTGAATCGAAGGGGGTGATCGGAACCTGGACGGGAGTCAGGTTAAAGGTTGTATTGCCGGGGTCAGCCCAATCGACATGGAATTTGTGGAAATGGATCTCATCATTCGGCCAGTTTCCTGGATCCCAGGCGCCGTCGATAACCTCGACCATGTAGTTCGGCGCACCGTCAGGTGGCGGGGTGGAGCCGTCCAGGTCGGCGGGCAACATGCCGCCCCAATCGCTGGCGGGCAGTTCGAAGAGTTGCATCGTTGCCGGCTGGCCATTGAGCATCTTGTCTCGCTCGAAGGCATAAACACCGGTTCCCGCCCAACTACTGCCATGCAGAAACAAGTTGGCGGTCATGTAATAGCCATCGGGCCAGACGCCAAATTTGGGATAATCATTCATCTTGGTGGCGCTGGTCTCAAACGCATAGCGATACCAACTCCCCGTCGGATCACCGGTTTGCGAGATGGCGATGCACTGGTAATAGGGCTCGGGAACGGCGAACTGACTCATCAACCAACGATCCGCCAACGGATCATAAAGCACAATGGGATCGCCATCGTTATAGGTTTCGCAAGGGCCGCCGAAACCGTCCCACAAAGTATTGCCCGCAGCAGGGCCATAGAGCAGATTCCCTGATTTATCGTAAATCACAAAATGGATATTGACGAATTGCACGTAATGATTGGGACCCACGTCGCCGTTGGTGTCGGGAGGGAGCACGCCTTCACGATTATTTGTACCCTCGAAATTTTGGATGGTGGCGGGCATGGCGTTGGGGCCATAAGTGGTCTGCAGAGCGGCATCGCCGTCAGGTTCCCAGCGTTCATCCCTGGCAGGGACATCTCGGCGCAGAAGCGGTATTTCACGCGCTTCTGTGAGGTCTGGCGCGATGGGAGCGATCTCATGCAGGGGCGGGGACAGATCGTGTTTGAGATCATGAACGACGATCACCTCGGGTTGCACGGGTCCAGCAGTTGTCTCGCGCGCGGAGACGGAGCCCGCGGCAATGATTGCAAGCAAAACGAGCAAACAGAGAGAGAGACTGACGGTGAGTGATTTTTTCATTGTCATTACCCAATTAAGAGAAAGAACGGCGGTGAAAACGGTCAGTGCGCCAAGTATAGGGTGTACATGAACATCTCGCAAATGTTGGTCAGTTCACAACGCCGGTTATCCCGCCCCCACAAAACGCACTTGTTTTGCATTTTTCAGCTTTTCGGGTATAATAATCAGGCTCCGTGGGGATGAAAGGTTTCGACGGGGCAGGTCCCGTGTGCGGACTGCAAGCCGAGGCGCCTGACCTCGTAAAAACGGGCAACACCATTAACTGCCAAAAACACTGGCAAGGCTTTCAACTTCGGTTTCGCCGCCAACAGCAACGCCATGGCGATTGCTGCTTAAGCGGACTGAGGCGAAAAGGCCCTGGCCGTAGACATACGGTCACGACCCCGGGAGCGGGTCCTGGCAGCGCTTCCGGTCAGTCGTCATAGACTGCAAGGTGCTACCCGCAGGACGCCGATAAAGCGGGTCTAAGATGATCGGCTAGCCTGTACCCAGGATGGGGTCCCTACCATCCACCAGGCGAAGCCTGAAGTAGAGACTAAGCTTGTAGACGTTCGTAGGCGGCTGTTCCGGACCGGGGTTCGATTCCCCGCATCTCCACCTGACGCCGACCGTTCTTCCTGATCGAGGACGGTCGGCGTTTTATTGTGTCATGTCAATTTCGGCAAACTTCGTTTGTCAACCAGAGGGAGAAGAAATCCACTGGGCGCTAGCCGCGGGTGGATACGCAAGGAGATGTCTCGCTGCACTCGACATGACGTATACAAGTGGACTATAATCCTCACCAATACCCCAACCCCAACCTCCCAGAAAAGGAGCATCGCCTAAGCACATGGATTTGCTGTTACAAGGACGCGTGGCCGCCGTGGCTGCGGCCAGCAGCGGTTTAGGAAAAGCCACCGCCATGGAATTGGCCCGAGAAGGAGCAAAAGTCGCCATTTGCAGCCGCGACGCAGCGCGCATCACGCAAGCGGCGCAAGAGATCGCCAACACCACCGGCAGCGAAGTCTTCCCCCTCGTCTGCGATGTGAGCGACAAAGCTGACTGCGAGCGCTTCATCGCCGAAACCGTGCGCCATTTCGGCGGCCTGGACATCCTCATCACCAACGCTGGCGGTCCGCCCGCGGGCCCGGCTGAGCAGATGACCGACGAGCACTGGCTGTCGGCCATCGATCTCAACCTCCTCTCCACCATCCGCATGGTCTACGCCGCCCTCCCCCACTTGCGTGCATCCGACCAGGGGCGCGTCATCGCCATCACCTCAATCTCGGCCAAACAGCCGCTGGATAATCTCATTCTG
>DUEF01000380.1 GCA_011176555.1 Caldilineae bacterium | reverse complement strand
GAGCATGCCCTTGGCGTCGTAGGGCGTGGCCGGGAACATCACCTTCAGGCCGGGGATATGGGCGACGAAAGCGCTCCAGTCCTGCGAATGCTGGGCGCCGTACTTGGAGCCCACCGACACGCGCAGCACCATCGGCATCTTCAACACATTGGCCGACATCGACTGCCATTTGGCCATCTGATTGAAGATCTCGTCACCGGCCCGACCCATGAAATCGGTGTACATCAATTCCGCCACCACTCGCCCGCCCGAAATCGCATACCCGACTGCCGTGCCCACGATGGCGGCTTCAGCGATGGGGCTGTTGAACAGACGATGGTAGGGCAGAGCTTCGGTCAGGCCGCGGTAGACGCCGAATGCGCCGCCCCAGTCCCGGTTTTCCTCGCCGTACGCGACCATGGTCGGGTCTTCGTAAAAACGGTGGAGCATCGCCTCTGTCAGGGCCTCGGCGTAGGTCAGGCTGCGGATCTTGGGGTAGCGCTCGCCTTTTTCGTCCAGGCCGAAACGGTATTTCTTGGTCAGCAGCTTGAGGCGGGTTTCCTCTTTGGGCAGCAGCACTTCCGGCTCGCCCTCGTCCATGCGCTCGACGCGTTCGTTCGAGAACATCATGGCGCCGATAGCGTCCGTGTGGACATCGACCCGCGGCGAAATCTCCTCGGAAATCGCCGCCTGGAACACCTGGAAGATGCGCTCTCGGGCGTCGGCGCGGATGGCGGCCAGATCATCGGCCCCGGCATGGCCGTTTTCGAGCAGGTAGGCGGCGTAGGACTTCAGCGAATCCTGCTCCTGCCACATCTGCAATTCTTCCTTGGTGCGGTAGGCCATGGCGTCGGAGGGCGAATGGCCGGAGAAGCGGTAGGTGAGCGTGTCCAGAAGCACCGGGCCCTGCCCCGCTTCCAGGAGCTTGCGCTTGCGCTCGATGGCGTCGGCCACGGCCAGGGGGTTGTAGCCGTCGATGCGCTCGGCGTGCATCGCCTCGGGGTTGACGCCCATCGCCACGCGGGCCAACATGCCAAAGCCCATGGTCTCGCCCTGCGGCTGGCCGCCCATGCCGTAGAAATTATTCATGAAATTGAAGAGAATCGGAGGGGCGCCGCCCACGTCTTCCGGCCAGAGCGTGCGGTACTGGTCCATGGCGGAGAACATCATCGCTTCCCACACCGGGCCGCAGGCGATGGAGGCGTCGCCGATGTTGGCGATGACGATGCCGGGCTTGCGATTGACTCGTTTGAACAGAGCCGAGCCGGTGGCGATGTCGGCCGAACCGCCGACGATGGCGTTGTTGGGCATCACGCCAAAAGGTGGGAAGAAGGCGTGCATCGAGCCGCCCATGCCCTTGTTGAAACCCGTTTCCCGGGCGAAGATCTCGGCCAGCGTGCCGTACAGGGCGTAGTTCATCGCTAGCCCCGCCACCGCGCTGTCGCCCGAAAAGCCTTCGACCACGCGCAGCGCCGCCCCATCCATGTAGCCTTCCATGATGTCAAGCAAAGCTTCGTCATCGAGTTTGGCGATGGCCGAGAAGCTCTTGGCCAGGATCTCGCCATGACTGCGGTGGGAGCCGAAAATAAAATCATCGGGTGTGAGATGGTAGGCCTGCCCCACCGACGACGCTTCCTGCCCGATGGAGAGATGGGCCGGGCCGCGATGCGTGTAGGAGACGCCCTGGTACTCGCCCGTCTTTTTGATGCTGTCCAGCATGGTCTCGAATTCGCGAATGAAGGCCATGTCCCGGTACATGCGCACCAGGTTTTCGCTGCCGTACTTCTTCGCTTCCGCTTTCGGATCGGAGACATAGGCGTTGACGGGTATTTCAGGAGCGGTGATGACCGCAGGTTGGCGGGCGAGCTTGGGATCGATAACGATTGCTTTTGTCATGGGAGAAGACCTGTTGCGTGGTGCGTGACGTTGGTAAACAACGAGAACTTTCTATTGTTTTTGAATGCTTTCATTATTGCACAAAGAATCCGATTTGTCAAGGATTTTGCTTGACATTATTTACAAAATGTGCTAAAGTAAAAGTAATCGAAAGTCATTCCTTCACGCTCCTACACTCCTACACTCCCCAAATGCCTCTCACCCGCGACCTCTACATGGAAGAACGACGCCAGGAAATCCTGCGACGGCTGGAAAGCGCGGGCCGGGTGTCGGTGACGGAATTGAGCCAGGCGTTTGGCGTGTCAGAAGTGACGATCCGCAGCGATTTGCAAGCCCTGGCCGAGCAAAAACTCGCTGTGCGCACGCATGGCGGCGCCGTTTTGCAGGATCTGGCGCTGTCCAGCCGCCAGCAGCAACAGATGCAGGAGAAAAGCAACATTGGCGAGGCCGCGGCGCAGCGGGTGCAGGAGGGCGACGCCATCTACCTGGACAGCAGCAGCACGGCCCTGGCCATCGCCCGGCACCTCAAAGAACAGCGACGCATCACCGTCATCACCAGCAGCCTGGCGGTGGCGCAGGAATTGGGCGATGCGCCCGGCATGACCGTCGTGATGCCCGGTGGCGTCGTGCAGGGCGATACGGCGTCGCTGATCGGCGTCGATGGCCTGGCCTACTTGCGCAAGTTCAACATCCAGAAAGGCTTTTTCGGCGCGCACGGCATCGCCATCCGCGAGGGCCTGACCGACATCAGCGCAGACGTGGCCGCGGCCAAGCAACCTATCGTCGCCCTATGCCGGCAAGTCATCGCCGTAGTCGACGCCACCAAATGGGATCGCGTCGGCCTGGCCTCGTTTGCTCAGATCAACGATATCGACATTGTGATTACCGACCAACACGCCCCGCCCGACCTGGTCGAACAGGTGCGGAAGCTGGGTGTGGAGGTTTTTCTTGTTTGACTACCCAAGTGTCATTGCGAGCCGGTCTTCGGCGAAGCAATCCCCAAGTGTGCCATATTGGGGATTGCTTCGTCGCAAAAAACGCTCCTCGCAATGACAGAGGCGAGGATTTTTCACATGGCAGAACAACTACTCATCCCCAAATTCGGCAACACCGTCGAAGAAGTGACCATCATCGAATGGATGGTTCCCGATGGCTCGGAGGTGAAGGCCGGGCAGGAAGTGCTGGAGATCGAAACCGACAAGGCGGTGTTCGCGGTCGAAGCGACCGCTGACGGCATCTTGCATCACGGCCCCTTTTCTTCTGGCGATGTGGCGCCCATCCTCACGGTCGTCGCCCTCATCGGCGATGCCAATGACACGTGGGACAGCCAGCAGGTCGATAGCGCCGTGGTCGCGCTCGCCGATGAACCGGAGACGATTGCCGCTGAAGTCGCCGAGCAAGACGAGACCCCGGCCTCCGCGCCTGCTCCCACCGCACCTGCTGCACCCGACCGCATTTTCGCCTCTCCCCGCGCTCGCGCCCTGGCCGCCAACAAAGAGATCGATCTCTCTCTGCTGACGCCCACAGGCCCCGGCGGTCGCATCCTGGAGCGCGACGTGCAGGCTTTCCTCGAACAACGGCCCGGCGTCACGCCCGTGGCCCGCAAATTGGCGGAAGAAGCGAAGCTTGATGTCTACGCCATCACCGGCACCGGCCCGAGCGGGCGCATCACCAAGCGGGATGTGGAGCGGACCCTGGCGGAAGCGACCGCGCCACCCGCACCAGCCCTGGCCCCACCGCCCGCGCCGGCCCCGACCCCGGTTGCTCTGCCCGACGCCGAAGTCCTGGAGCGCGTCCCCCTCAAAGGCGTGCGTGGCATCATCGCCGAGCGCATGGGCGACAGCGTGCACACCACCGCCCGCGTCACCCTCGTCACCGAAGCGGACGCCACCGAATTCGTGGCCATGCGCCAGCGCCTGAAAGCCAGCGTCGCCGAGGAGTGGGGTTTTGCGCCCGGCTACAACGACCTCCTGGCCCTGATCGTGGCCAAAGCGCTGCGCAAGCACCCCTACATGAACGCCCGCCTCGCGCCCGACGCCATCGAATACCTCGCCCACGTCAACCTGGGCATGGCCGTGGACACCGAGCGGGGCTTGCTCGTGCCCAACATCAAGGACGCCGACGCCAAGTCGTTGCGCCAGTTCGGGTCGGAGTTCCGCGAGTTGGCCGGGAAAGCGCGCAGTGGCCGGGTTCAGCCTGATGCTCTGACGGGCGGCACCTTCACCATCACCAGTCTCGGCCCCTTTGACATCGACGCCTTCACCCCCGTAATCAACCTGCCCGAGGCCGCCATTCTCGGCGTAGGCCGCATCGCCCCCAAACCTGCCGTGGTGGATGGCGAAGTCGTCGCCCGCCAGATGTGGACGCTGAGCCTGGTGTTCGATCACCGCATCATCGACGGCGCTCCCGCCGCTCGTTTTCTGCAATACATCAAACGCGTGATCGAGGAGCCGTATTTGTTGCTGGCGATTTGATGACGGAAGATCAAAAATTAGGCAGCGAAAACAGCGTTGTTTTTTGGCATCGCACATGATATACTCCAGCCAAGCTCAGTAACCTTTCACAAGTTGTTGAGTTCTCGACACATCATTCATCGAACCCTGAATGATGGGACTGCCCCTCCATGCTCAGGAAAACAGGACAATGCAACACGATTTCACCGTCATTATCGAACGCGACCCGGAAAGTGATTGGCTGGTTGGCTCAGTCACGGAATTACCTGGCTGCTACACCCAGGCTCCAACCATGGCTGAGCTGGAATCAAACATGCGGGAAGCGATTGAAGTTTACCTCGAAACCATCGACGAAGATGTGCGCCAAATGCCCTGGTCCACCTTTGTTGGGCTTCAACGAGTCGGGGTCTCCCTTTGAGCCGTCTCACACCTCAAGGATCGCATCCTATGCCAACCCCACCACCTACATCACCCGACCAGCTCCCTGAATCCATGCCCGCGGCTCTGCTGTATGGCATCCGTGACATCCGCCTGGAAAATATCCCTGTGCCCCGCCCTGGCCCCGGCGAGGTGCTGCTCAAGCTCGCATCCGTGGGTGTTTGCGGCTCTGACGTGCATTATTACGTGGATGGCCGCATCGGTGACGCCATCGTCGAAGCCCCCATCATCATGGGCCACGAGTTTTCCGCCACCATTGCGGAATTGGGCGCGGGTGTCGAGAGTTTGGCGGTCGGGCAACTGGTGGCGGTGGAGCCAGCGATCAATTGCGGGCATTGCGAAATGTGCTTGACCGGTCATCCCAACCTGTGCCCGAACGTGATTTTCTGCGGCACGCCGCCTGTGAACGGCGTCTTCACCCACTACGCCGTCATGCCCGCACATAACTGCTTTCCTCTGCCCCAAGGCGTTTCAGCGATCGAGGGCGCGATGCTGGAGCCGCTGGGCGTTGCCATTCATACGGTCGATCTCTCGCATCTCAAGGTGGGGCAGACCATCGCCGTGTTGGGCGCGGGCCCCATCGGTCTGTTGATCGCCGCTGTGGCCAAAGCCGCGGGCGCGGGCAAGATCTACATGACCGAGCCCCTGGCGCATCGCCGTCAGTTCGCACTGGACTACATCGCCGACGAGGTGTTCGATCCGGAAACGCAGGACGTGGTCGTGGAAATCATGCGGGCGACCGCAGGTCGAGGCGTGGACGTGAGCTTCGAGGCGGCGGGTGCGCAGGAAACGCCGGAGCAAGGCGCTGAGATGGTGCGCCTGGGCGGAACATTGGTGCTGTGCGGCATCCCCTCCGAAGACGAATTGCACTTGAAGGCGTCCCTGATCCGGCGCAAAGGCCTGACGATCAAAATGGTGCGCCGCATGAAACACGTCTATCCCCGCGCCATTCTCCTGGTCGAAACCGGCATGATCGATGTCAAGCCGGTCGTCAGTCATCTCGTGGCGCTGGAAGACATCCAGGACGCTTTCGAGATGGTGGCGGGTTACGAGGACGGCGTGATCCGGGCTGTGGTGGAGATGGATTAGTGGCCGAGGGTTTCCACCGCATGTCTGAACTGGCGAGCGTTGGCGAGTAGATCCGGTCCCTGGGCGTACAGCCCGCCCGCGATCAGGAAGATGGCCTGCACGCCGTAAAAATCATACAACTCCGGCAGGCGCTCCAGGGTCATGCCGCCGGCGGGAACGGGCATGATCGGTTTGAGCCGCGCCAGTGGGCGTTCGCTGGCGTCCACAATGCCACGGCAATCCTCTTGGCTGAAGTCGAAACGGCCGCCGTAGTTGACGAAGATGGTGGCGTCTGCTCCGGCCAGACGGGGTAGTTGCCCAAAAATGACATGATGGCTCAGACCGTGGTCCCAACCGCTGGTGAACGAGCCCAGCCAGGCCGGGTGAGAGAAAATCGGCAGGGCCAGGCCCTCATCCTCGGCCAACAGGCGCATGGCGTCCCAACCCACCAGCCCCGGAGCCACCATCACGCCGCCAGCGCCCAGCTTTTTGGCTTCGTGCGCCCGCTGCACGATCTGGTCGAACGGCGCGGTGATGTTGGGGACGTACAGGCAGTTCAGGCCCGTTTGCCGATTGGCGGCGGCGATGGCTTCGGCGCCGCGCCCGACTCTGTCGTGGAAGCGGGCGAATGGTTGATCGCTCAGGCCGTGATCTTCTTTGATGATGTCGATGCCGCCCAGGGCCAGGAGATATGCCAATTCCGCCAGGTTTGCGGCGGAAAGCCCCATCGGTTTGAGCGCCGTACACAGCAGCGGCCGTTTGCTTACTCCGACCAGATCTCGGAGCCCCTGCTGTCCAAATCGTGGCCCTTGGAAATGTTGCAACAGGCTGTTTGGCAGGTCGAGGTGTAGCACCCGGATGCCGGGCTGCATGGCGCTGTTGCCAAAAACGACGTTCAGCAATTGCGTGAATTCGAATGCCGTCGTCTCGATAGCGTAGCTAATGACGACGTCGTAACGTCCCGCCTCAGCCCCGACCAGTGACTCGATCCGGCCCATCACCTGCGCCCGAATATCATCTTCAGCCAACAGGATGTCCGGAACCTCGACGGTTTGCTCCAGACAGATGCCATACGCTTTTTCCCTGGCTGCGACTTCATCGGCGGCGACGAGGCGATAGTGGACTGTGAAGCGCTCGCCTGAGAGGGATAGCTCTGTGTGCGGGAAAATCATTGCCGTGTCATTTCGACGACCAGCGGGAGGAGAAATCCCCCTCTTGGCAGATGTCTGCGGTCATGTTCTGTGACTCACCCACTCACATGCCTGACGGTTTCATGAATCAGGTCTTGCAATGGAGGGTAAGTGGCGATGTATTGATCGACATAAAACTGATAGGCTTCGTGGCGAGCCGGGTCTGGCTCGATGCGGCTGCGCACGCTTACCATCTGTTTGGCCGCGGTCTGTACATCGGGGAAAAGACCGGCGGCGACTGCGCCGAGGATGGCGGAGCCCAGCGCTGGGCCGTCGGCCACGGCAGGCAGGGTAATGGGCACATTGCTCACATCTGCATGAATTTGCATCCAGAAGGGGCTCTGGGTGGGGCCGCCCGCCGCCACCATTTCTTCGACGACAAAGCCATTCTGGCGGAAGGTGAGCAGGATGTGTTCGGTGCCGTAGGCGATGCCCTCGATGATGGCCCGGAACAGATGACCGGTGGTGTGTTTCAGCGAGAGTCCGCGGATGATGCCCCGCGCTTCCGGGTCGACATACGGCGTGCGATTCCCCTGCCAATAATCCAGCACGATCAGCCCTTCTGAGCCGGGTGGGATTGGTTCAGCCAGTTCAGTGAGAACGGTGTAGATATCGACGCCTCGCTCCGCAGCGATGGCAGCCTCGTTCCTACAGAAGTTATCCTTGAACCACTTCACCACCGAACCGGTGGACACCTGGCCGCCCTCGACTGTGTATTGGCCGGGCAGCACCGCATCGGTGTAAGCGCCGAAAATGCCTTTTGCATGAAGTGGGGCGGCGCTCTGGCCCAAGTGCAGGTGGGATGAACCGGTGATGAACGCCAATTTGCCCGGTTGCAGAACGTCCAGGCCTATCATGGCCACAAAGGCGTCAGCCCCGCCCTCCGCCACTGGAATCCCGGCCATCAGACCAAGCTCCACCGCAGCGTCGGGCAGCAACGTTCCCGCCACTTCACCCATGTCGAGCACCTGCTGTGGGAACTTGGCCAGCAGATCTCCCAGCCCGATCTGTTCGTAAAAATCTCCCGGCCAGCCGCCCTCAGCCCGGTCGTAGTACCAGCGAATGGCGGTGTTGTTGATACTGGCCGTCCATTGGCCGGTGAGCCGGTACGTCAGCCAATCCACGAATTCGCCGATGCGGCTGGCCGCATGGTAGATCTCCGGTTCGTTTTCTTTGAGCCACAGCGCTTTGCAGGGCATCCACTCGGCCGAAACGTTGCCATAGCCGTTGTATTTGAGCGCGGGATGACCGCTGGCGGCGATGCGGCGGGCTTGCTCAGCGGCGCGCACATCCATCCAGATGATGGCCGGGCGCAGGGGCTGGCATTGCTCGTCCATGGCCAGGACAGTGCAACTGGTGCAGTCCGTGCCCAGGCCGACGATTGCCTCTTTGGAGATGCCGCTTTCGGCGAGTGCTGTGCGTGTGGCGATAACCAGGGCCGACCACCACTCGTCCGGGTCTTGTTCGGCCCAACCAGGTCGGGGGTGAACAAGCTGGTAGGGCTGAGAGGCAAAAACGACGGGCTGGCCGGTTAGATCAAAAATGCCAACCCGTACACTTTCCGTCCCAAAATCGATTCCCATCACATAAGGGCCATTCATTGCACTTGCATCTCCTTACTTCATACTTCTGACTTCATACTTCTATCGCTTCTTAACCACCACGCCAGCCTGATCCTCCAACTGCTTGATGAAGGCCGACGCATTTTCTTCACCCCAGCCCTTGTTCACCGCCGCTTTCACCACCTCCCGCGTAGCGGCGGAGGCGGGGATCGGCACATTCAGATCCTGGGCGAACTGTGCGATCAGGTTTGCATCTTTCAGCATCAGTTTCAAGGCGAAGTGCGTGCTGAAATCTCGCTCGATTAAAGCGCCGCCCACACCATCAAAAATCGGCGATTTGAAATCGGTGACGTGCAACACGCCGAGCACATCTACCGGATCGAGGCCCGCTTTCGTCGCCAGGATCATGGCCTCGCCCAGCGCCTCGATTTGCGAAGCAACCACGAGGTTGCCGACCAATTTCATCGATGTGCCTTTGGCTGTGCCGCCCATATAGTGCGTGGTTTCACTCAACACTTCCAGAATCGGGTTGACTTCCTCGAACAGGTCTCTTTCGCCCCCGTCTACGATCCAAAGCCCACCGTTGGCCGCCTCGTTCTTG
>DUEF01000038.1 GCA_011176555.1 Caldilineae bacterium | reverse complement strand
CTGCCAGGGCAGTCGCCATGTGGGATGGGCAGAAGTGGAATGCATTGGGAAGCGGCTTGAGTGACACGGCTTTCGTCTATGCCCTGGCGCTGGATAGCCAGGGGAATCTCTACGCCTCCGGCATCCTGCGCGAGTTGGGCCGAGTGGCGATGTGGGATGGCGAGAGCTGGACATCACTGGGAGACGCCAATCACATCCCGATTGCCCTGACAGTGGATGCAGATGATCAACTCTATGCCGGGGGCTATTTCACCGAAATCGATGGCGTCGCCGCCGATCACATCGCCCTCTGGGATGGTGATGGCTGGTCGCCTGTGGGGACAGGCGTCAATGAGCGGGTGGAGTGCATCATAATCGCCGACAATGGTGATGTTCTGGCCTCCGGGCGGTTCACCGAGGCGGGGAAGCAAGAAGCCAACCGCGTCGCCCGTTGGGATGGGCAGCGCTGGCATGCCTTCGGTGCGGGTTTTGATAGCCCGGTGATGACATTGATGATTGGGCCTGATGGAATGCTCTATGCCGGAGGCGGCCGCGCCACAGCGGGAGAGGTAGTCAATAATCTGACCTACTGGGATGGCGCCCGCTGGCGGCCGCTCTGGGATGGACAGGGCGCGAGTGGCGCTATCGAAGCCCTACTGGCCGATGGCGACACGCTCTATGCGGGAGGAGGCTTTCAGACAGCAGGTGGTGCAAGCACCCGTGGTATTGGCCGCTGGGATGGTCAGCAATGGTCGGCTGTGGGCCCCGGTTTTGATGATTATAAGTCTGCAAGAGCGCTGGCGATGGATGATGACGGTAATCTGTATGCCGGAGGCGACATCCAAACCATAGATGGTGTCGAAATCAACGGCGTTGCCAAGTGGGATGGCGCCCAATGGACGGCTTTAGGCGGTGGTTGCGACACAACATACGGCTGTACGATATGGTCACTTGCAACGGACAAGGAAGGTCGGGTGTATGCAGGCGGCTGGTTCCAGTATATGAGCGGAATCGAAGTCAATCACATCGCCGAATGGGATGGTGGTTGGCGCAACATGGGGGATGGGGCCGATACACCGTTTGTTCTTGCCTTGGCTGTAGACGACGCCGGAAATCTGTACGCCGGGGGTGGTTTCGAAGAAATGGATGGAAAGGAGGTGAATCATATCGCCAAACGGACAAGATATGGTTGGTCCAAACTGGGCAGCGGGATGGATAATGGTGTGTGGGCATTGGTTTTCGATGATCAGGGGAATCTGTACGCCGGGGGTGGCTTTGACGAGGCCGGGGGCGTCGAGGCGCATCACGTCGCCATGTGGGATGGTCAGCAGTGGTCGGCAGTTGGGGAAGGCACTGAGTGGCCGGTGCATACGCTGACCTTCACCGAAGACGACACCCTCTGTGCAGGTGAGGTCTTTGAATATCTTGTCGGCGATAAATTCGCCTGGGATAGCCGTATCTCCTGCTGGGACGGCGAGGATTGGTCAACCCGGGAGGGCGAATTTGATGGCAGAGTGGAGGCTCTGGCTGTGATTGGAAACACACTCTACGGGGGTGGACAATTCACGAGCGTGGGGGGCATGCCTTCAACCAACATCGCCGCCTGGACAGAAGGCCCGCCTGTCTATCCCCTCTACATGCCACTCATGCAGAAATTAGCTACCGGACACTTTGGAATTTGTCATTCTGAACGATTTGACGGAGCCGACATACCTCATCGCAAACACTTTGTTGACGGAGAAAACCCACAAGAGCGGACTATTTTAGTGAAGAATCTTGACGGCACAGGTAGGTGTAGACTCCCTTCGTTGGCGTTGTACACTCGTAAAAGTGACCTGTTTGACCCACTCAGAGCCTGCACTGAGCCTGTCGAAGTTGTGACACAAAACGAAACTGGCCGGTAGCAAATCTGAAGATTAGATGCTGCGGCCAGCCAGGCTCCACCGTTAGTCAGCATCTTTAGCTCTTGTTTTGGTGGGGCATCGTGAACTTGAGGAGGTGCATCCGATGTCAGAATTGATTGTATCTGGATACGCGGCGAAGGCGGTGGGACGACCGCTCGAACCATTCGCATACCGATCTCCGGAACTGGGGGAGCAGGATGTGCGCGTTTCCATCACCCACTGCGGCGTGTGCCATACTGACATTCACGCTATCGACAACTACTACGGAATAGTCAACTTTCCCCTCGTGCCCGGCCACGAGATTGTCGGGTATGTCGCAGCCGTTGGCTCCGCGGTCTCGGAGCTGAAGATCGGCGACCGGGTCGGCATAGGATGGCAGGGCCGGTCTTGCATGCAGTGTGAGTGGTGTTTGAAGGGAGAGGAACAACTCTGTCAGGACATCGTGCCATCGGGAACGTGGGTCCCCTATGGCGGTTTCTCGACTTCTGTCGTTGTCGACGGACGCTTCGCGTATCCCCTCCCTCCGGACATGCCATCCCAGGTCGCAGCTGTGCTTATGTGTGCAGGCGTCACTGTCTATTCCCCGCTTCGTAAATATAGAATCGGGCCTGCACAGAGGATCGCCATTGTCGGTATAGGCGGCCTGGGCCATCTGGCTATCCAATTCGCACATGCCCTGGGATGCGAAGTCACGGCGATTTCCTCCTCCCCCGGCAAGAAAAATCAAGCGCTTGCCTATGGTGCAGACCATTTCATTGATGCAAACGACCAGGCTAGCTTGGGAGAGCTCGACTTCCGTTTTGATTTGCTGATGTGCACGGCAAGCGGCGGGATGAGCTGGGAGGCCCTCCTCATGACCCTGAAGAAGAGAGGGACTCTGGTCTTGCTTGGCTTCCCAGATGTGGCGCTTAATTCAACTGATCTCGTTGTGCACGAGCTTTCGATCACCGGCTCATTCCTCGGCAGTCGCTCGACGATGCGGGAGATGCTGGTGTTCGCGGAGAATCATGGCATCGCGCCAGAGATCGAACTGATGCCCATGTCGCGGGTAAATGAGGCGATTCTGAGAGTCAGGGAGAACAAGGCTCGTTATCGAATCGTGCTAGAAAATGATGCGCCCGCGGCAGGGGTTACGAACGTCGCCCGCGCCAGAACCACGCCAGCAGCAGCAACCCCAGCACGGCCAGGCTGATCCCCGCGCCCAGGCGCAGCGACCGAGGCCTGAACGCCATGAGCACCGTGTGTTGGCCCGCCGGCGCGGCGATGGCGCTCAGCAGCAGATCCGCGCGCTGGATGGGGACCGGTTGGCCGTCCAGCGTCGCCTGCCAGCCCGGATACCAGGCCTCGGCGATGAGCAGCGTGCTGGGCGCGGCCGCGTTGTAATCGATGCGATACTGTTCGGGGGATGCGTGCTGTACCGCCG
Source organism: Caldilineae bacterium (assembly GCA_011176555.1). Classification (GTDB taxonomy): domain Bacteria; phylum Chloroflexota; class Anaerolineae; order J102; family J102; genus DUEF01. Next base: position 6,906 of record DUEF01000038.1, on the reverse strand, counting down.
CGGTTCCGCCCCCGCCCTGGCGCGCTTCTCCCGCGGCCAGGAGCGCGGTCTCGGCGGGAGCAAAGGCCGGGTCCAGCATCCGCGCCAGGGTGAGATCGTCGTCCGGGCTCAGTTCGGCGTTGGGGACGAGGAAAGCGCGGGGGAAAGCGGCCTCGTTTTCGTAGATCTTGACATCGCCGGAATGGATGCGCTGCCAGGGATGGCGGGTGACGGGCGGCGTGGCGTGGGCGTTGCTCACCCGGTCGATGATGGCGACGCCGCGTACGAAAAGGGTGACATCGGTTGCCAGCAGACGCAGGTCGATCGAGGCCAGAGGCCCGGGTTCAGGCAAGGCCAGTTGGGCGATGGCGTCCTGGCCCGGCGCATCGAAACGCCAGCGCACCGCGGGGAGATCCCGATTGTGTTGCAACCCGGCCATTTCATCGGCCCCCACCGCCGTCTCTATCCCCGCCCGAATCGGCAGCCGCACTTCCGAGCCATCGCGATACTTCGCCACCAACTCGGCCACCGGCGTCCCGTCGGGCAAGGCCGCTCCCCCCTGCAAATGGCTGACAAGGCCCACGTGCGTCGCCGGGAAATCGGGCATGGCGGTGATCGTCATTTGCGGCTGGTCGGCGGTCAGCGCCTCGCCAAACGCCAGATCGTAGTACACGTCATCATGCCAGACATCGAACTGCTTGTCGGCGATCACGAAACAGACGCCGAACAGGGACAGCAGGCGGGCGTCGGGGATCTCGCGCAATGTCTCGCGCAGGCGGCCATCGGCCACCACTCGGTCGGGGGGCAGAAAGAGCGCCATGGCTTCGACGAAGCGCTGCATGGGCAACACCCCGCCGCCGAAGCCATCCAACGAGGGCAGGCGGAAGAGCAAACCCAGGTTCGGGGCCAGGATCTCCTTGGCCTTGGTGGCGACGACCAGATCGTTGAAAGCCCGTTCATCCAGGTAGGGGCCGTAAATCCGCTGCAAATCGCCCAGATCGCCGGGATCGTAGGTGGTGGTGGAGAGACTGAGCGTGCGGCAATCGGGTTCGTGGGCGGCGGAGATGCGGGCGGGCGCGGTGCGCCAGGAGCGAATGGCCTGGGGCGCGGTGGGATGTTGGATCGGCAAGGTCCAACTGGCCGCGTAGATTTCCAGCAGCAAAAGCCCCACCAGCAGAATTGCACCCCAGCGCCGCACCTGGCCCCGGCCCCACAGCACGATCCCGAAGGCGAGGATGGCCGCCAACCACCCGATCACGGTGATGGCGTTAGGCGTGGTCAGCGCCGCCAGCGCCAGGACGATCACCAGCGCTCCCGCCACCGCCAACCAACGCCAGAAGCCGTGGAGCCGCCAGGATGGTCGCCACCCCTGCCACAGGTTCTCGACGCCCAGCGCCGCCAACAGCGCCAACCCCAGCGCAGCGCTTTCCAGCCAGCGCGCCGGCACCCGGAACAGGTTCCAGCCCGGCACGATGCGGTGCAGGACGTAGCTGAGCGGATTGTACGCGCCCAGGGCCAGCGAAACGCCGAAAACAGTCAAGAGCAGGGCGAGGAAACGGATGCGCCGCGAGCCCCGGAAGAGGCCGCACAGCGCCAACAGCAGGCCGATCACGCCGACGTACGCCACCCACTCGCCGTAAGCGTCGCTGCCCAGGGCCTGGCCGAGGTCGCGCGCATAATGCGGGAGCAAGGTGAAGCCCAGACGCCAGGGCGGCAGGCTGAGCGCGGCGTGTTCGCGAAAGGGCAGGCCGCCGCTGCGATACGATTGGCCCGTCAACTCCAGGGTGGGCAGCAATTGCACCGCGGCCAGCGCCAGGGTCAGGGAAAAGATCACCGCCAGGGCCAGCACCGCCGGCCATAGCTCGCGCCACAGGGCTTGCCACGAAAAGGAGCCAGCCGCGCGGCGTCGCCACATCGTCCAGCCAATCGAGCCGAAAATCCACATGGCGAAGATCACCGCCTGGTTGTAGAAGGCCTGGGAATGCCCGGCCAGCAAGGCCAACGTCCACACGAGGATGTTCAGGATCAACCAGCGGCGCGTGGCCCGGCTCCTTCCCGGCGCGGCGGGCCGCAATTCCCACAGCAGAATGGCCGCGGGCAGCCAGGGCGTGGTTCCCCAGCGCACCGGCTGCACCAGCAGGCCCGTCGTCCATCCCCCCAGGGCGAAGACCAGGGCGGCGGTGAAGGCGGCGAGCGCACCTGCGCCAGCGACTCGTTTGGCCAGCGCATAGGTGAACGCTCCCGCCAGCCAGGCGTGCAAAGCCGCAAAATAGAGAATGCCCTTTTCGGCGGGGAAAGCGACGAACAACCAGCGCAAGGGATAGAACACCTGCGCCTGGGGATTGGCCAGCAGCGGTGCGCCGGCGTACATGAACGGATTCCACAAAGGCAGCCGCCCGCTCCGCAGCGCCTCGTTCACGTAATCCCAGTACGGCGTGAAATAGGATAGGAAATCACCGCTGGCGGGCGTGCGGTTCGTCAGCAGCACCTGGCTGTACACCAGCACGACGGCCAGCGTCAACGCCAGGAGCGCCAGGGCGTCAGCCCGGCCCCAGCGTGACGTTGTCTCCCTGCGCACTGCCGAGACTGTCATGACCCATCACCAGCTACGATCTCGTACACCACAAACTGCACCCGCTCATCTTCTGAATGGCGCACGATCAGCCGCTCGGCCAAACCGAGGCCTTCAGCCGCCAACGCCCGTTCCAGCGGCGCTCGCTCATCCAAATGCCAGCCCGGGAAGACCACATAACGCTCGTAACCCTCCGGTGCGGTGCGGATGTCGGCGAGCAGCATGGCCGGATCGGCCCAGTACACCCGCCCACGGGGGCCATCCCACAGATACCAGTTCCAATGCCAGCCCAACCAGCGCTGATAGACCACGCCGCGCCGGGCGGGAACATGCGTTTGCAGATAGTCGGCCACCTCTTCGATGCCGGTGTAAGCGCCGTGATCGCCGCCGATGGGAATGTGCGCCGTCGCCGCCTGCCCCGCGCCCCACAGCAAACTGAACCCGACCAGCAGCGCCAGGCCCCACCGCAACAGCCTGCGCCCGGCCAGCCCATCCCAGGCCACCACCAACCCGCGGGCGGCCAGCAGCGCCAGCAAGGGAGCCAACCCCAGCAAATAGCGATCCCACGCCTGGAAACTGACGACGACGTGCAGCGCCAGATAAGCCAGGATGAAGACGACAAGGAGAAGAGACCAATTGCGGATTGCGAATTGCGGATTGCGAATTGCGGATTGGCTGTCGCCTCCTGCTCCGTTTTTCGTTGACTGTTGATTGTTGACTGTTGATTGTTTCATCCCCACCGCGACCAACACCACCAGCGCAATCGTCCCCACCAGCCACCCGCCCAGCCATTGGCCCACCTCCCACCACTGAGCGATGCGCCCCGGCCATTGTGCTGGCCCCACCAGCGCCAGACCGCCGTAACTGCGCCACGACTGCTCCCAAAAACTGGGGATCTCCACCGGCAGGATGCGCCAGCCATCCCACTGCCACACCTTGAACCAGACGTAGTAGAAACCGGCAGCGAAAACCAGAAGTCGGAAGACGGAGGTCAGAGGTCGGTTCGTGATGCGTGAAACGTGGTGCGTGGCGTTTATTTTTTTACGCCATCTTTGCCAGAAAGCGGGGGCCGTCCCCAGCAGAACAGCGCCCAAGACGAGTGGCGCGAACAATAGCGCGTTCTGTTTGGTGGCGAAGGCCATGCCCAGCGCCAGCCCCGCGCCCAGCCCGGAGCCGTAACTGGCCGCCAACAAAGCCAGCAGCAACCACATCACCAGCATCGGGTCCGTGTACAGGGTCGGAGCGAAGGCAATAGCGAAGGGCGAGAGTGCGAACAAAGCCAGGGCCCAGCGCGCTGTGCGGGGGCCGTAAATGCGCCGGGCCAGCCACCACAGCAGGAGCAATGACAGAAAAGAAGCCAGCAGATTCAGCAGCCACCCCGATGCCACGCTCGGCCCGAACCACTCGAAAAAAACGAGCCAGGGTATAGATGAAAAAGGGCGGCTTGTCCACCGCCACCCGCTCCAACATCGCATCCTGACCCGAGCTGATCAGCCTGGCCCAGTACGCATAAAGCGCCTCATCCTCACGCAAAGGATACCGGCCCCACGACCAAACCCGCAGCAACGCGCCCAGCGCCAGCCAGACGCTCACCCACACCCATTCGGCGCTCAGGCGAACCCGCACCGATGGCCAAACAGACGAAATCGAAGCGAAGATCGGCGCATGGCGGGGATGATGATCGAACGCCCGTTGCACTTGCATGGCTCAATCCACAAAACGATACTTGATCAGCGCCCACACCGCCGGGAACCCGTCCTTCCAGGTGATGTTCTTGCCCTCTTCGTATTCCCGACCGGTGTAACTGATGGGCACTTCGTAGATGCGATAGCCCCGTTTGAGGATTTTGGCCGTGATTTCCGGCTCCAATTCGAAACGGCGGGCATGAAGCGGCACGCCCTCCAGCACCTCGCGCCGGAAAACCTTGTAGCATGTCTCCATGTCGGTCAGGATCGAATCATACAGCAAATTGGTCAGCAGGGTCAGGAGCTTATTCCCCAGCATATTTCTGAACAACATCGCTTTGCGCGGCCCGCCCAGGAAACGCGAGCCGTAAACCACCTTCGTTCGGTCTTCCACGATGGGTTGCAACAGGTCGGGATAATCGCGCGGGTCGTATTCCAGATCGGCATCCTGGATCAGGAAGATGTCGCCGCTGGCGTGCTGCATGGCCGTGCGGATCGCCGCGCCCTTGCCCTGGTTTCGCTCATGCCTGAATGCTTTCAGCAAGCCCTCGGCCTCAGCCTGCTGCAGGATCTCCCAACTGTTGTCGCCGGAACCATCATCGACCGCCACGATCTCCTGTTCGAGATGGGCGATTTCCATGGGATGCTCGCTGGACATCGGCACCACTTCCAGCCGCAGATGATCCAGGGCGCGGATATGGGCGATGATGGCCCGCAACGTCTTGCTTTCGTTGTAGACCGGTAACAAAACTGAGTACTGAATGGTGGTTTCTTTCATGGGTGGGACTGGGAAGGTGATGGCATCATGCTGGTGGCTCAGCACAACGGAAGATGAAAACGTCATGTCGAAGCGAGACATCCCCTTTATGGGGCACACGCGTCATCCAGGGGATTAGTTCCCTCGTTTCGCTCGGGACAGGCCTCCCGCTGGTCGTCGAAAAGACGTGCTTTTCCAGGGCAGTAGTTACGATTTTTGTTTTTAATCTGAGAAATTTGCGTAATCTGCGGATAAAAAAGGAGGCGTTAGCTGAGAGGTTTGGTTACGCAGTAGCGGTAGCTTATCCAGGCTGCATCGGCGCTGTCATCCGACTGGACATCGACCAACTTCCCGCCGTGCGTCTTCAGCAATTGCAGCACCTGCGTCTGCGGAATGCCGTACATGTCCATCACGGGATGATCGCCGTAGCGCCATTTTTGGTACATCCGCCAGGGTCTCGTGGGTCTCAACGGCTGAATCAGACGCCGTAGCCTACGCTTTGGGGCGCTGGGGATCTGGAAGATGAGCACGCCCCCGGGGGTCAGGAGGCGCAGAAACTCGGCGATGTAGGCGCTCGCGTAGCGAGGCGGCATGTGTTGCAGCGTGATGTTGGAGTAAATGAAGTCGAAGGTTTTATCCTCGAACAAGCGCAAATCGTCGGTCTCGTTGAGATGATAGCGGCAGCGCTCGCCGTGATGGTTGTACTGCTGCGCCAATTCGATCATGGCGGGGCTGATGTCGACGCCGTGCACGATATCGAAGCGGCGGGCCAGGGCCTGGCTCAAGCGCCCCACGCCGCACCCGAAATCCAGCGCCGCGTCGAACCCGGGCTCCAGCCCCAGATCGGCGACGTATGCCAGCACCGCGTCGATCTCCTCTACCCCCGTCTCGAAAAACGCATCCACCTGCCAGCGATTTTCAGTCTTATCGGGCCAGGCCAGGATGCCCCAGAGCGGATCCGTTTCGCCGAATTTGTTCCAGTTTTCTTGCAGGTCTTCGAGCTTCATAAGGGTTGGGGATTCAATGGTTGACTCATCGCACGATGGCGCGAATCAAAAAATGACGCCGACGGCGCAAAGATGAATTATACCGCAGGCGTTTTTTGCAGGGAAGTCAACGCCGCGCTCAAACGAGACTCGAGGACGGATCGATAACGTTACATTTGCCGGAAAAGGGGTCAACGGATTGAGAATGGAGCGGATTTTTCCCGTTCCTTCTCTATCCACTGATTTCACTCCCAATCCGTAGAGATGATCGGCAGCGGAATTTGCTTGCTCCCACTCCCGGCGCTGTGCTATACTCCCGCGATACCATATTCATTGCCCCAGTTCAAGGAAACAGTATGGAAACTTCTGATTGGCAACCCGCTGAGCTCGAAGAAACGGAACTTGAAATCACGGAAGAAGCTCCTGTCGGAGTAATCGGAGAGCCTCCTGTTGAGTTTATCGAAGAAGTCGAGAAGGGTTTAGGTTTTACCGATGGCTTTCAATTTGGCTGTGGTTTTTGGGTGGCCGCGCTGGTGGTCGCCATTATCGCCGGGTTGGGCTTTCTGATCCTGACTTTCTTCCTTTCTTTTGCGGGGATCAACTTGTTGGGATGAAATCTGGCGGCCGGGCGTCAGAAAACGGCCAGGTGAGTATTCGCGGCGGAACTGAGTTCGTTACGCATTGTCGCTGATCTGGTGGGCTAAAATGATCGCTTCCGCCACTTCGCGCATGGGTTTGCGATAGTTCATCGAAAGCCTTTGGATGCGCCGGAAGGCCTCCGCTTCGGTCATGTTGCGCTCATCCATCAGCAAACCCTTGGCCCGATCCACCATCTTGCGGGTTTCCAGGGCTTCTTTGAGATCAGTTACCTCCTGTTTGACTTCGCGGAATTCCTCGAAACGCGCCAACGCCGTTTCGATGGCCGGG
>DUEF01000379.1 GCA_011176555.1 Caldilineae bacterium | reverse complement strand
GTCACCAACAACGGCCCCGATGTGCAAGACCTCTACATCGAACGCATCAATCCCGACAACCCCACCCAGGTCGAAGTCAACGGCCAATGGCAGGACATGGAGATCATCCAGGATGCCATTCCGGTAGCGGGCGAGGATGAACCCGTCTCCTTCACCATCCGCCGCACGCCGCACGGCCCCATCCTCAACGACGTTGGTTTTGGAACCGACAGTGATTGGGCTTACGGCTGGCAGCCCCTGGCCCTGCGCTGGACGGCATTGGAAGGCAACCGGATCGCCCAATCCATCCTCCAGCTCGACCGCGCCCAGAACTGGGACGAATTCCGCGACGCCCTGCGCTACTGGGACGCGCCCGCCCAGAACTTCGTTTTTGCGGATGTGGAGGGCAACATCGGCTACCAGATGCCCGGTCTCATCCCCATCCGCGCCCAGGGCGACGGCATGACGCCTGTTCCTGGGTGGAACGATGACTACGCCTGGACCGGCTTCATCCCCTTCGACGAGCTCCCCAGCGTCTTCAATCCGCCTGAAGGCTACATCGCCACCGCCAATAACCGCATCATCGGCGACGACTATCCCTATTTCATCGCCAAGCACTTCGCCCCCGGCTACCGCGCCCAGCGCATCGTCGACATGCTGCAAGCAAACGACAACATCGATGGCGATTACTTCAAGACCATTCACGGCGACAACGCCAATCTCTTCGCCGAGACCATCATGCCCTACCTTCAGGCCCTCGACCTCGACCGGCCGGAAGTGGCCCAGGCGCGGGACAACCTGTTGGCCTGGGATCACCAACACGACATGGACAGCGCCGACGCCGCTTTTTTCGAGGTCTTCTTCTTCCATCTGGTCCCGGCCATCTTCGAAGACGAACTGGGTGATCTGGCCCCCACCACGCATGGCTCCACCAGCCGCAAACAGGTGGAAAAAATCCTGCCCGAGGCCACCATCCACTGGTGGGATGACATCTACACGTCCGAGACCGAAACCAGGGACGACATCCTCGCTCTGACCCTGAACAAAGCCTACGACGATTTGACAGAACGCCAGGGCGAGCCGGATCAATGGCGCTGGGGGGCGCTGCACACCGCCACCTTCCGCAATGACACCCTGGGCAAATCGGGCGTCAGCCTGATCGAAAACATCTTCAACCGCGGCCCCTACGAAACGGCCGGGAGCAAGATATCCGTCAACGCCACGGGCGGTTCCGCCGAAGGCGACAACCCCTTCGAACTGGACTGGCTCCCCTCCGAACGCATGATCGTGGACATGGCCGACCTGGATCGCTCCCTCACCATCAACACCACCGGCCAGTCCGGCCATCCCTACCACAAGCACTACGACGACCAGATCGACCGCTGGCGGCTGATCGAGTACGCGCCCATGCACTGGAGTCGAGAGCAACTCGAAGGTGCGAGCGAAGGCGTTTTGACGCTAACGCCATGAACGAGCGCAGGATTGCCATTGACAAACCACAACTATTCGCTGTATGCTCTCGCTATGGGCGCGGCTGAATTTAAGCGCTTTCCTTATTCCATTCCCAACTTACTCATCATCAGGAGACGCAACTCATGGATACATCATCCCTCACAAGTCGCATGATTCGAGCGGCCAAACTGGATGTCAGCCTTTTCGAAGAGGTGGAACACGACACCAGCCTGGACCAGCAAGCGTTACTGGTCGTTATTATCGCTGCCGCGGCTGCCGGCATCGGCGCACTTCTGGCCGGGATTATCGGTGGCGTACTCGGCGGCCTCCTCGGCGCTGATATCATGGCTGTTGGCGGCGGTTTTATGGTAACCATCTTCTCAACGATTTGGGTGGTCGTCTTCACCGTCATCGGCTACTACATCTGGGCGTTTGTAACGCAATGGGTGGGCACAAATCTATTTGAAGGAACTGCTGATTTTGGCGAGGTCAAACGCGCACTGGGCTACGCCTACGCACCTCAAGTCCTGAATGTCTTCAGCTTCATTCCTTGTCTGGGAACCCTCCTCAGTTTTGTGACATCGATATGGACGTTGGCGGCCGCCTTTTACGCCTTACGAGAAGCGCTTGATCTCGACTCGACCAAAACCATCATCACCCTCGTCATCGGTTGGGTGATCATCATGGTCATTTCATTCCTCATTGCTTCGCTGATTGGCGGCGCGGGCATGTTGGCAGGCGGCATCCTGTCTTAATCCACACACAACATGCAACTTCAGCGAGCGAGTCGCATTCTTCTGGAAACGCCCGCTCGCTCATTTGACGCCATCTCTCCACATGAACCGTGATATTTTCGTCAGGATCGTCCTGTCTGTCGTTATCATACTCCTGATCTTCGCCTTACATCGTCTTATGACCATCCGTCTGCAACCGGTGAAACCGGCGCTTGATCACGACCGACCGCTACTCTTCGCCCATCGCGGCGGCGCGGCCCTGGCCCCCGAAAACACCCTGCCCGCTTTTCGCAATAGCGTGCGCCTGGGCGCTGACGCTCTCGAATTGGATGTGCGCCTCACCGCCGACGATCAGGTCATTGTCTTCCACGATGAAACCCTGGAGCGTACGACCAACGGCAGCGGTAAAGTGCGAGATCACACACTGGCGGAACTCAAGCAACTGGACGCGGGCTACAATTTCAGCAATAATGGCGGGGCCACGCATCCCTTCCGGGGGCAGGGCGTCGCCATCTCTACTTTGGCCGAAATCTACGCCGCATTCCCCGCCCAACTAATCAACGTCGACATCAAAGATCCATTGCCGGAAGCGGCGAAACGTCTGGCCGAAGTCATCGAAAAAGCGGAAGCCACAGATCGCACGATTGTCGGCAGTTTCCACGCAGACATCCTCGATGACTTCCGTCATCTCTCGCCCGATGTCGCCACCGCCGCCAGCGAGGGCGAAACCCGAGCGTTCTTCTTGCTCAACCTTATGGGCATGGGACGACTACATCGGCCCCTCGGCGACGCCTACCAGATCCCCCCCGCAGCGGGCGCAGTGCGCTTGGACACAGCTCGTTTCATTAAAAACGCCCATCGCCTCAACCAGGCCGTGCATTACTGGACGATCGACGATCCCGATGAGATGCAGCGGCTCCTGGAAATCGGCGCCGACGGCATCATCACCGACCGGCCAGACCTGGCCCTGGCAGTCTTCCAAAAATTAGGTTACAAATAGCAGAATGAAAAAGCAAAGATTAAAAATTAGAGATTAATACGAATAGCCGGGTGCTCAGCATCTAAATCTTTAATCTTTGATCCTTGCTCTCCCCAAAAAAGAGAGTAACCCCATGCTTATCCAAGACTTTATGACCCGCGACCCTGTCACTGTGCAGAGCAACGCCAGCGTAGCTGAAGTGAGAAATCTACTGGCGATGTCCGACTTCCACCGCGTCCCCGTCATGGAGGACGACAAACTGGTAGGCATCGTCAACTGGCACCGTTTAGTAGGCGAAGGCTCGGTCAAACATTGCATGGTCAAAAACCCAGTCACAGCGCCCCCCGATACGCCTATCGAAGAAGCTGCTCGCATCATGATCGACAACCGGATCAGCGCCTTGCCGGTGGTGGATGGTGAAGAATTGGTCGGCATCATCACCATGCGGGATCTCTTCACCGTCGGCGTGCTGGCGCTGGGCGCGCGCGATGCCGGCGTGCGCATCTCTCTGCTGATGCCGGAGATGCGCGGCATGTTGGCCGATGTGATCAACGCCCTCGCCAACCTGGGCGCTTTTTTCGTCAGCCTGGTGAACATCCCCGCGCCCAGCGGTAGCGGCGAACTGGTCACGATCAAGGTGCAGGATGTGACGCAGGAACAGGTGGAAGATGCGCTCTCAGACCTGAGCGTCGAAGTTCGAGACATCCGCACGATGTGATCACGTGAAAATCCTCTGTACCTCCATCGATTTGCCCGGCCATCTGGACTGGGGCGGCTACCTGACTACCGCGGTTGCCCTGCGACGGCGGGGGCACGATGTGTGCTGGGGCAGTGGAGTCAGGGTAGAGGCCAGCGTCCAACGGTCGGATCTGGATTTTGTGTGGTTGTCCACAGCGGGGTGGCGACACCACATGCCGCCATTGTCCGCCGATTTATCTACAGCGGCGCGGGAGCAAGTGCGGCGGGAACGGGCCCTGGCGGTGTGGCTCAGCCCGGAGCCGGTGTTGCAAGCACTGGCCGAACTGGAAGTTATCGCGGCTGAATTCCGACCAGACGTGGTGCTGGTCGAGCCGTTCATGGCTGCCGGCGTCCTGTTGGCCGAGAAGTTGGCGCTGCCCCTGGCTGTGGTGGGGCGTCCGGCCCTGCCGTTGACCAAATCGGCAGGCGTCGCCACGGAGCGGATCGCAGCCTTGTGCAAAGCCGCCGGAGTGGTGGGGGATTACTGGGATCTGTCGCGGGGGATGCCGCGCTCGCCCCACCTGCAT
>DUEF01000378.1 GCA_011176555.1 Caldilineae bacterium | reverse complement strand
TCGAAGATCTCGTCTACGGTAAGGATGTGCTCGCCGATATTGAGCACCGAGATCTCGCAGCCTCCGCAAGAGGAGGCCCAGTACATGGCCAGTTTTGGTTTTCCGTTGTTCGTCATGCTGCCACCTCTTTGGTCGCTGTCACTGCTGGCACGGCTTCGCCGTGACCATTAGCGCCGATCACGGATTCGTACCAGCGCAAAGGTCCCAGTTCGCTGAGTTGCTCAGTCATCCGGTCTACAGCTTCGGCCAGTACGATACCCTCCGAAGCTGATGCCCAGACCAACTGCACCCGCTCATCTTCGACACCCATCTGCCTGAGCAGGCGTCGGAGCAGCGAGAAACGACGTTGGGTCTTGATATTCCCCTCCACATAATGACATTCGCCGGGATGACAACCGGCGATCAGGACGCCATCCGCTCCCTCTCGAAGGGCCTTGAGGATGAGTTGTGGGTCCACCCGGCCACTGCACATCACGCGTATGGGCCGCATGTTCGGCGCGTAATGCAGGCGCGCTGTTCCCGCTAGATCCGCAGCCCGGTAACTGCACCAGTTACAAAGGAAACCGACGATGACCGGTTCATATCCGTTGTTTTTTGTCATGGTTTATCTCCTTGATAAGGATGGTACATGCCTCATGCAGGCGCCATCTCGGGCTCTGGCGCTTTTGTCTTGCCGTTTCCGCCATTCGGCCGCACGTCCCAGAGAAGGCCCTCGATCTGGGCCATCAGTTGCTCGTTGGTGAAATGCGCGCCGGTGATGATCCCGCTGGGGCAAGCCGCCACACAAGTGCCACAGCCCTGGCAGAGCGATGTAACTACCGTCGACACCTTGTTGACGGTGTCATACTCGATGGCGTTGTAAGGGCAGAGGTTGTTGCAGATGCGGCAGCCCGAACAGGCGTCGGTATCGATGCTGGCTCGCACCGGCTCCATCATCACCGTCTCCCGGCTGATGAGACCGGCGACGCGCGCGGCCGCGGCCGCGCCCTGCGACACCGAATCCGGGATATCCTTGGGCCCCTGGCAGGCGCCGGCGATGAAAACGCCATCGGTCATGGTCGCCACCGGGTCCAGTTTGGGATGGCGTTCCACGAAGAAGCCATCGAAATCGCACCCCATCTTGAAGAGTTGGGCCACTTCCTTCGAATCGCGATAAGCCTCCATGGCCGGGCTGAGGATGACCATGTCCACCGGAATCCGACGCTGTGCGCCGAACAGGGTGTCGTAGGCCTGAACGATCAGCTTGCCGTTCTCCTCCGGCGAGCGAGCGATATCGGTGATCTCGGCGACTTTGCCGCGGATGAAATGAACGTCTTCATCCATGAGACGGTGGTAGAATTCTTCATAGCCCTTGCCAGGGGTGCGGATGTCGATGTAGAAATTGTAGACTTCCGTCGCAGGCAGGCGCTCGTGAATGAGATGAGCGAATTTCAACGAGTACATGCAGCAGACTTTGGAACAGTATTCGTGGTAGTTCTTGTCGCGAGAGCCCACGCAATGAACGATAGCCACGCTCTTGGGCGGGGTTTCCATGTCCCGCATGACGATGCGCCCACTGGTCGGCCCAGAGGCGTTGACCATGCGCTCGAATTCCAGGCTGGTGAAGACATTGGCCAGCCGCCCGTAGCCATATTGCGGGATCTGGCTGCAATCGAAGAGATTGTAGCCGGTGGCCAGGATGACGTTACCGACCTCGATCTCCAGCAGTTCATCTTTCTGCTCGAAATCGATGGAGTTGGGATGGGTCGGGCAGAAGAGCTGGCAGGCCTTGCATTTGCCTCGTTGGAAATAAACGCAGTTTTCGGTGTCGATGACCGGGTATTTGGGCACTGCCTGGGGGAAGGGCCGGTAGATGACCTTCCGTTCGCCCAGACCCACATCAAACTTGCTGTCGACGACCTTGAATGGGCATTTTTCGATGCAGATGCCGCAGCCGGTGCAGGTTTCCTCGTTGATATAACGGGCTTTTTTCCGCACCGTCACCACGAAGTCACCCAGATAGCCATCCACAGCTTCGACCTCGCTGTAAGTCAGCAAAGTGATGTTGGGATGCTGGCCGACATCCACCATCTTTGGGGTGAGAATGCAGGCCGAGCAGTCGAGGGTGGGGAAGGTCTTGTCCAATTGCGCCATGTGGCCGCCGATGGAAGGCTCTCGCTCCACCAGATAGACGTGGAACCCACCCTCCGCCAGCTCCAACGCCGCCGAGATGCCAGCAATGCCGCCGCCAATAACCATCGTGTTGGGATTGATGTGGACGGGGATGGGTTCCAGCGGCTGGTGGCGGACCACTCGTTCGATGGCCGCCTTGGTCAACGATTTCGCCTTTAAGGTCGCCGCCTGCCTGTCATCCGTAATCCAAGAATCATGTTCACGAATATTCGCCATTTCGCAGAAGAAGGGATTGAGGCCGGCGCGTTCACATGCGCTGCGAAACGTCTTTTCGTGCATGTGAGGAGAACAAGATGCGACAACCACGCGCGTCAGTCCCAGGGTGGTGATGTCCTCTTCGATAAGGTCCTGGCCCAGGCTGGAGCACATAAACTGATAGTCGCGAGCAATAGCGACGTGTTCTTGCTCGCCAGCCCAACGCGCCACTTCCTTCACGTCAACGATTTTGGCGATATTCGTGCCACAATGGCAAATGTAAACGCCAACTTTCTCGCTCATAGGTCTATCTCCTTGCTCGTGTGGGCGCTGATTGCATCCAAATAGTATTGTCGTAGTGCGTGTTGCGTGGTCCGTTTTTATCACCACGCGACACGCAATAATCGTTTATGCCATGTCCATCGCCTCATAAACGAGTTCGATCAGGTCTTTGACGACGATGTCTTCTTCGTGGCCGGTGGTTTTGACAGCGTCTCGGAACATGCTGACATCTTTGGGGCAGGTGACGATGAGGATTTCCACGCCGTCCAGGTCGGCTGCCTCGCGAATCCGGGCTTCGCTGGGGCGCTCGGCCGTACTGCTATCCTCCATCCAGATGCGACCGCCGCCTGCGCCGCAGCACAGCGCCCGGTCGCCGTGGCGAGGCATCTCCACCAGATCGCAACCCGTGGCCTCGATCACCCGGCGCGGCGCATCATAGACGCCGTTGTACCGGCCCAGATAGCAGGGATCGTGGTACGTGACTTTGTAGCCAAGGCGTTTGTCGAATTTGATCTGGCCGGATGTGAGCAATTGGTCGAGCAACTCGGTGTAGTGTAAGACGGGATGGGAGTCTGTTGCTCCGTTGGTGGGATACTCATGCTTGAGGGTGTTGTAAGAATGGGGGTCGGTGGTGACGAGGCTGTTGAACTGGCACTTCTGCAAGGCGGCCGTATTCTTCTCCGCCAACATCTCGAACAGCCCTTCTTCTCCCACCCTGCGCACGTCATTCCCCGCGTTTTGCTCGTCCTGATAGAGGATGCCGAAGTCCAGACCGGCCTGCTGGAACACCCTCGCCGTCTTCTGGGTGATATCGGTCAGGCCGGGATTGTAAGAAGCGTAGTCGCCGACGAACCACAGGTAATCCACCGGCTCCCGCCTCGCATCCTTGATCTTGGGCTTGATCTTGCGAGACCAGCGGGCCCGGGCCCGGGCTGATTTTCCGAAGGAATTCCCATAGCGGGCCAGATTCGCCAACGCGCCCTGTAGTTCGGGATCGATGCGCCCTTCCATCACCAGATAGCGGCGCATATCGACGATGGGCGCGACATGTTCGATGAGCAGGGGGCACTCCTGGTCACAGGCAAAGCAGGTGGCACAGGCCCATATCGCCTCCTCGGGCATGACATCGCCGATCATCTCCTTTTTGAGCGCGCCATTGGATGATCCCCTTCGCAGGGCTTCTCCCCGCTCCATCAGGTTTTCCCGCAGGTTGATCATCAGCAATTTGGGCGAAATCGTCTGATCCCTGGCATAGGCAGGGCACCACTCCTGGCAGCGCCCACACTCGGTGCATGTGTAGAAATCCAACATCTGCCGCCAGGTGAACTGCTCGACTTGGCTCACGCCCACGCTGCCGCCACCGCTCTCCGCCTTGAACTCTGGCGCTTTGGGCAAGCGGCCGCGAGGTTCCAGATCTCGCAGGAAGACGGCAGGGACGGAGGTGACGACATGGAAATGCTTGCCGCCCGGCAACATCACCAGGAAGACCAGCACCACCAGCAGATGTATCCAATACGCGCTTTCCTCGAACACGACCTGAGCGCCTTCATCCAGCCCCGCAAACAGGGACCCGACCGCCCGTGAGAATGGCCGCCAGGCCGCAGCGGGATCTTCTCCCAGATTGATGCGGATGCCGTTCATAACCAGCACGCCGAGCATGATCAGCGAGATGAACACGAGCACCGTCACCCCTTCCCACTTATGGCTGCCCTA
>DUEF01000377.1 GCA_011176555.1 Caldilineae bacterium | reverse complement strand
CCGCGGGCATCAGTGCGGTTTCGCCTTGCTCTTGCCGCAGCAGCCACCACATGAACCCCAATCCGAAAAGGAGATAGTACAAAGCCGCCAACAGCCGTCCAAAGGCGCTGACCTCCAACGATCCCCAGGGCACAGCCGCCATCTTTTCCACCACGAACACCGTCCACCACAGGCTGGCGTAGGGAACGAGGGCGATCAGTTTGGCCAGGGGCGAGAAAACGAACCCGGCGAAGATCGCCAGCCCCCCGGCGATCATGATCGGGGGTTGCACGGGGATGATCAGCAAGTTGGCCAGGAAGGAAATCAACGACAGCCGCCCGAAGTAGAAAACGACCAGGGGCATGGTGGTGATCTGCGCGGCTACCGTGACCAGAAGGGCTTCGGCCAGGAGGTTGTTGGCGATTTTAGGAATGCGTTTGCCGATGCGGGCGTCCCAAGCGCGTTGCAGAGGTTGACTGAAGAGGATCAAGCCAAGCGTCGCCATAAAACTGAGTTGGAAGCCCACATCCCACACCGTGAGGGGATTGAGCAGGAACATGATGATGGCCGCCACAAACAGCGAGATGATGGCGGTGCTCTGCCTGCCCAGCCCCACGGCGATGACGAAGAGGATGCCCATCAGCGCGGCGCGGGTGACAGCGGCGTCAGCGCCGACCAACAGCGCGTACAAGATGATGCCTCCGATGGTGACCAGGACGGCGATGCGTTTGCGGCGCCCGAACAGACGCAGGAATAAACCCAGCAAAATGCCCGAAACAATGGCGATGTTGGAGCCGCTGATGACGATGACGTGACTGGTTCCGGTCAAATTGAAATCATCGTATAGCTCACGGGGGATGCCGCTCTCGATGCCCAAAATCATGCCGTTGGCCAGGGCCGCGTACGGCTGCGACATCAGTTGGTCGAGGATGGCGCTGGCTCGGGCCCGCACGCTGTACAGCGCCGCCCAGAAGGGATGACCTTGGTCACTGGCCAAAAAAGTGATGTCTGCGCGTTTGATCAGGGTGTGGATGCCCTTGCGCACCAGAAAACGACGGTAATCGAAGTCGGGGAAGGTGGGCGGTGTGGCGGCGACGCCGCGGATGCGGATGCGGTCGCCGTACTCGTACAGCGTCTCCTTATCGCCGCGCACCAGGGCGACGCCCTCCACCGAGCGCTTGTGTGCTCCCTCCCATCTTGTGTCTACCCGAACCCGGTATTGATTGTAGTTGCTACGCTGGTCGGGATAGCCGACAATCACGCCTTCGAGCACGGACGGGCGACCGTAGGGATTGTCGCTGTTGTAGGTCGCCAGGTCGTCGGGGCCAAAACAGGGCTCGAAGGGCCGCGTTGTGTAGCGCCATGCGCCCACCAGCGCCAGGAGCAAGAGCAGGGCCGGGATCAGCACCCGCCTGCGGTTTCTTCCCCACCAGGCGAGGAGCAGCAAAAAGGGCAGGGGCAGGAGCAACCACAACGGGTCTGGCTGCAATCGCGCGCCATTGCAGACGAATATCCCGTTTGCGTGTAGTCTTTCTCCCCACAAGACGCCGATGGCCAGTCCCAGCGCGGCATAGATCGGCAGAAAAGGGGAGGCAAAGCGCTCGGTTCGGTGCGAATCCATGCAGATCGTTTCGGAGAGATGAAACACGATGGCGAGGCGCTTCGTAAACATGATACCAAGGTTTGTCGCAAACCTCAAAGCGCAACGCCCCCCCAAAAGCGCGTCATTTCGACGACCAGCACAAAGCGCGTCATTTCGACGACCCGCACAAAGCGCGTCATTTCGACGACCAGCGGGAGGAGAAATCCCCAGGATGACCGGGTGGGTGTTCGTCAGGGGATGTCTCGCTTCGCTTCGACATGACGGGCCTGACGGGCTTGACGGGGCAGACTTTTTATCTTTCATCTGTGAAAATCTGTGAAATCTGTGGATGAAAAAAAGCCGCGCCAGCAGTCACGTTTCCCCGAAGCAGCCAGGAATCACACTTTGTGATAACATGAGTGCGTCATTCCTTTCGATCTCATCATGCTTCAAGAATTTCCCTTCAAGAACCTCGTTTTTCAGGGCGGAGGCGCTAAAACCTACGCCTATCACGGCGCGCTGGAAATTCTCGAACAGCACGGCATCCTGGATCAGATTCAACGCGTGGCCGGGTCGTCGGCCGGGGCGACGCTCGCCACAGCCTTAAGTTTTCGTCTCAACACAGCCGACACCTTCGCGCTTTTTCGTCATGGCGACTTCGATGAAGCCGACAAGAACGAGGGGAATAAGAGAAAAACCAGAATCGCCGGAAAGGAGCTGAACAAACTCATGGGCAGCGTCTCCTCGGTGAATCGTTTCCTCAGCCGCTATGGTTGGCATTCGGTCGACCGCTACCAGCAGTGGATCGAGGGCATCATTGCGCCGCAGTGCGATGCGAACGGCCGGGCGACCTTCGCCGACTTCCAGGCGCGCGGCTTCCGCGACCTGTACATCATCACCACCAACATCTCCAAGCATACGACAGAGATATTTTCGGCGAAAACGACGCCTGCCGTGGCCGTGGCCGACGCCATCCTTATGTCCAGTCTGGTTCCCCTCTATTTTGAATCTCTGCGTTTCGACGGGTGGCGACTGGGTAGAGGCGATTTCCACGCGGATGGCGGCATCTTGCTCAATTATCCCATCAAGATCTTCGATGATCCGGCCTACGTGGAGGATGAACGTTGGTTCTCTGGTGACGTCAATTGGGAGACTCTGGGGTGCCGCACCTACAAACAAGACCCGCATCCCCGCGAACCTGAGCCGATCAACAACGTCATCAGCTACATGGGCGCCGTTTTCGAAACGCTGCTGGCCGCGCAGGCCGTGGCCTTCGAAAACAATCCCGCCGACCGCTTTCGCACCATCAACATCAGCGATTGCGGTGTTAGCACGATGGATTTCAGTATTTCCGTGGACAAAAATGATCCCCGCTACTACGCGCTGTGCGAAGCAGGCCGGCAGGCGACGCAGGCCTACCTGGCGCAATACGCTTTGCCAGCGCCCCCGACGCCGCCCGAACCGGAAATCGTGACGAAACCAAGTGGTTGGGAACAGTTCCACAGTTGGTTGCAGGCGGGTGGACGGGCGCTGGGTTTTGTTGGGGATGAGGAAGAAGAGCCATGAGCAAGCGCCGCGCCAGGGCATCCAAAACGCCTTTCGTGATGGTTTCAGCGAAGCTGAAGTCCTCGCTGGGCCTGGGACATCCCTGGGTGTACGGCGACGTGGAGAGCGGCGAGCGCTGGGCCGTGCTGAAAACCTACGCGGCCAGCCTGGAGCGCATCGTACCGTGGGTGGTGGAGGCGT
>DUEF01000376.1 GCA_011176555.1 Caldilineae bacterium | reverse complement strand
GTGGCCACAGCGTAAGGCAGCGGCGTGGGCGTGGGCGTGAACTCGGGCGTGGGAGTGACTGTGGGGGTGGGGGTGAATTCGGGCGTGGGGGTTGGCGTGGGCGTGTAGGTGGCCACGGCGACGACGGCGCTGCCCTGATTGCCAACGACGTGGTTGTTGTTCAGCAATTCCGCTTCCAGGGTGTATTCGCCCGGAGCTTGCGGCGCGGCCAGGCTGACGGGCTGGTTCAAAGCGCCGGTGTTTTCGGCGATCACGGCGCCGGCGCTGTCGGTCAGTTTCCAGTTGAGTTGCAGGTTGTTGTCTGGCAGGGCGGGGGTCTCGCCGGCGGCGTAGCTCGCCAGCACCGGCCAGATGTTGGGATCGATGTCACCGTTGGCGAGTGCCTGCAACACGATGCCGCCCAGGTTGAAACGATTGGTCAAGGCGGCCTTGTTGGCCAGAGAAGCGGCGTTTTCCAGGAAGACGATGCGTTCTTCGCCGGCCTGGCCACGGTAGCGATACCAGGAGATGCCGGTGGCCGGGTCGAATTGCAGAGGCGAGGCCACAATCTCGGCCTGCAAACTGGCATCGACCGTCGTACCTGGCTCGACCACCGCGCTCGCCGCGGTCACCTCACCCATCAGCGGGGCGAGGGCCTCGCCATAGCCGCGGGGAATGAAATAGTTGTCGGACTGCTCGATGCTCTGGGCGGGCAGGCGCAGCAGCAATTTGCGGCGGTCGATCTCGCCCACAGCGTAGCTGAGCAGGGCTTCCGCCTCGCCGCCGGGCGCGTAGGCCAGGGGATTTTCGGGGCCGGGAACCACCACATTGTCGGCGCTGGCGCCAATGGCGCGCCAATCGTAGCCGTAGGTCTCCCATTCCTGCTCGGAGATCTGCGTGGGCGTATCGAGGAAGACTGTCAGTTTGAGGCCGTCCTGGTGTAGGCGCGTGGCCAGGTTCTGGATGAAACGGCTGAAATCGGCGCGCAGGGGCGGATCAACGCCCTTGAAGTCGATGCCGACGCCGGTGTAGAGCTTGCTGGCGGCCAATTCGGCCACGGTGTTGATCTGAATCTCCTGCATCTGGCCATCGATGAGCAGGTTGGCCAGCAGGTCGGTGCGAGGCACAGCCCCTTCTTCGTAGTTGCGTACCGTGAGATAGGTCTCGTAGGGCGCACCGGAGGCGTCGGGCAGGTGTTCGGCTCCGTCGACGCCGCCATCACCCCGCAGTTTGACCACGGTGGGATAAAGGGTGGTGATGGCGGGGATAGCTTCATCGGGAAGTTCTTGCCCCACTGGCAGCTCGACGCCGACAGTCGGGGGTTGCCCGCTGGTTTGCGCTACGATAAAGGCGTTGGGCACGAAGTTGACGTCGAATTCGATCGTGTCATCGTTGAGGTTGATGCGATGCGGCAGCCACTCCCAGCTCTCGCCGTTCCAATTGTAGATGCCCAGGGTTTCGTAGGGCAACGAGTCGTTGGGGATGGGGATGATGCCGACGGTTTTCGTGGGGATTGCGCCCCGGACATGGAGTTGGTAAACCGGGCTGCGCGGCCGCAGATGGCCCGGCAGCACTTCGGCGGCTTGACGCAGTTCTTCATTGGTTTCGCCTTGTTCGAAATCGACGCGCGGCACAGAAGTGAGGCGGGCATACGCGCGGCCGGGTTCGGTCAGGCCCTCGGCGGGGAAAATCACGCGGGTGCCGTCAGGATCGCTGATTTCGCCCGCTGTGGCTTCGACCGGGCTGTGGCCGATGTTCTGAATCCGATCCCACAACTGCACGGGAGGCAGCAGGAGGATGATCAGGATCAAAATGGGGATGACGACATAACCGAATATGCGCCCCACGTTTTTGTTTTCGAGAAAGTGGCCGAAACCGCTTAGGAAGGAACTGTTTTGCATCTAAAAAGTCTCCTTGCATAAATTCACCCGTCGTTTAGCCGGTGGCTGAAGGCGTCGCTGTTGACGACTGCAAGCGCGGGGCTACCAGGCGGGTGGCATGCAGGCAAGTATCAAGGTGATGAATGCGCCGATGATTATCGCATGTGGCGCGGCGTGGCGCAAGTGGCCAGCGAGAGAATCCTGATTCATTAGGCGTCGTTCTGCGTAAAAAACACATTGCTGGATGATTTGGGATCACCAGGCGAAACGCGATTCTAGCATAGGGAAGGTGAGGGGGCAAAAACAGCCGGTCGGAAATGGATCGATTGTTGGCGTTGATGGTATGCTTGACGGGCAACGCCACTGTGCTCGCTCCAGCATGAAAGCCTACATAAACAAACCACGCCATGCAATCTTTCTTCAATCGCCTGCTCTTCGCCGCCCTGACCGCCGCCGTCCTGGTCGTGTTCTCAGAAAAAATCTATTGGTACATCCAGGGTTACGGTTTCCTGGAACTTCTCCTCTTCTACTTCTTCCCCACCTACGTCTTTCTGTGGGCTATCGAGGCGTTTCGCGTGCGGCGGTGGGCCCCGCTCTTCCTGGCCGCGGCCCTGTACGGTTTCCTTGTCGAGGGCGTACTGGCCCCCGTGCTGTACGAGGATGGGCTGCTGGGGCTGTTCCACGTTTC